>NZ_CP095072.1:3600000-3903319 GCF_022919115.1 Gracilibacillus caseinilyticus
ACACCCTTTATAAAGAGTGCATCTCACTAAAATATTTGAACTCCAAGTTTTTGTAATTCTTTAAATATTATTTCGTATGATTCATCTTTAATTGGATATTCAGTGTCACATGATTTACACTTAACTATATCCTCGGAAAATCTTACTTCTACAGTGGTTTCTTCATTACAATTCTCACATTCATACTTTTTTCTATCACTTTATTTTCAAATTGTTTCTTAATAATATCTTTAACTTTACTATCCATTTTTTATTTATCCCCTTTTATTTAATTTAATTATCGCTTTACTAACCATCTATATCAGCTTTGAAATAATCAAGCGCATCACCCTTTCCATGTTCATTGGATTAATCTAAGTATCCAATATTCGATCCTTTGCTAATTTCGTATTCATCCTGAAGTTCAGGAAAGGAATCTGCATCTATTACATCAATATTTAAAAATGTTTCGGCTGCCTGTTCGTACCAATAGTTAAAACCTTCATTTTGCTTTTCTTTCATAAACTGAATGACTTCTTCATCTAAGCCCTTCTCAGAAATAAAATTCACTAATAATTCAACTTTTTTAGTCAGTAAATTGTTTTCTTGTTCTTTTTCTGCAAATGCATTCATCAATCCTTGCGCTGCTTCTCTTTCTTCTTCGTTTAATTGGTAATCGTTTAAGTTCATTTTTATCAATCTCCCTTTTTATTTATTTATAGTTTTTTCTCACTTATCTAAAATAAGCGATTTGTTTACGCACTGACATTCTTTGCAAGTTCGTCACTTAATAATGAAAATAAAGACTCATATAACGAACGACTGAACCTACTCTTAATACTTTGATATGTAGTTTTGGTACATTCTTTCTTTCTCTGGACTCATGTTGGTTTTACCATTCTCGTATAAAGATATGTGTGCCTGTGTGCAGTCCAGTACTTCTGCCAGCATTTGGTGAGTGATCTTCTTCCTTTTCCGTTTTAACATCCATAATTCTCGATCATTTACTTCCAATAGCCATCATCCTTTCATTTATTTTTATAAGTGTGTTGCAAAATAAAATCATCCTCTACTTATTACTATACTGCCATTCACAATTGATGAAAGTAGCATTAAAAAAATTTTCATTTTTTTATTGACAGTTATACGATTTGTGGTATTATTATATATAGATTGACAGTTAAATATAATAGAGTTCAATTTATAGACACAAAAATAACAACCTTACACTATGTATTATAATGTTATTTGATAAATTCTGCAAGTAAACCCCAAAACTTTTTAAAATAAATATAGATTAGCACCTCGAATCCCTATTATATCAAGGATTCGAGGTTCTATTTTTTTATTAAATCATTAATTTTTCTTCTATTGTTTCAGGTTCTTTAGATTCTTTATCCAGTAAGTCCCAACTTTTAAGTAAAGGTAGCAGCGTATACTCTGGATGATTTACGGTCTTAGTGTATAGGTCTGAGAGGCTTATATTAGCTTTTCTGAGAGCTTCTAACTCAATATGATTAATTGGTTGTTGTAGTAGTTTTTCAAGCGCCTGTTGCTTATTTGTAGCGAATAGATGCATGAATTGTTCCTCTGTCATGTTACTAGCATTTCTTTTGTTAATTCTAAATTGATGAATTGCCTGAGTAAGATTGCCTGCTTCAATTTTAAAGTAATTTCTGTGAAAACTACTAAGATCATCATCAGACTTGATCAAAAAATCTATCAATCTCAAATGTTCTTCATGTACTTCTCCGTTTAAGATTTCCATTAATTCTTGTTTTTGTTCTTTTAGATTTGTCATTTTAATTCCTCCATTTTTATAATTTTATACTTAATGATATTCTACTTTTAATAGATTATTACTGTTTTAATCTTAGTTTTGATAGACTCTCTTCCATTACTTACTTTTACTGTGTCTATTACAAACAATACAACGATCTGAATAAAAATCGTATCTATGTTTGTTTCTGATGCGACAATCAATCCAGTGTTTTAATCTTCTTAGCATTTATTCACCCTCCTCAGACGTGACATCTTTCCTTAACACTCTTAACAATGCCTTGCTCTTCTGTCTGAGTCATGATGATTAATCCTTTATCTAACTCGAATCTAATTGGCTGATTATCGATATAATAAATTGTTCTGTATGGTGTTTTAGTTAGTCTAAGTTGACTTTCTAAATCTGAAACTTTTGCTAAATCAAACATAAAATGATCTTGTTCAGGTGTAAAAATCACCCACTTTTCCTGCATTTTTATCACCTTTCTTTTTTGCTTTTCATTAAAATCTAAATTTAGACAATGGACTACTACTGTTTGCCTTTACCTTTAACTTTTCATCGGTCAAAGACTGTAAATATCTCTGAGTAGTCGATATATCGGCATGTCCAAGCAAACGAGATAAGCTATAGATATCCATATTTGCTTTTGTATTGCTTACAACCTCAGTTGAGTAAAAATGCCTAAATTTGTGTGGATGAGCGTCTTTTACTCCTGTTCTATCAGCAGCTTCCTTCACAATGTTATGAACAGTAGCATGTGTGATTGGATCACCCTTATAGTTTAAAAAGTAATGAGGGTCATCATATCCTTTGGATTTTAAAAATTGTTTTCTAATTCGTTCATATTTAACCAAAATACGCTTTAATTGATGAGAGGCAAATACTACTCTTTCCTTGTTTCCTTTTCCTCTAATAAGTATTGTCGTATCTCTAATATCGTCTACGGTCATTCCTCTGACTTCCATTGCTCTTAATCCTAAGTCTGCCATCATGGCTACCATTGTCTTCCCTCTCATCTCTAGATAACTTTTATCCGACCAGCACCTAATCATCCTATATACTTCATCTTCTGTAAATCCCTGTTTTGTTTTCTTTGGTACTTTGGGTAAAGTTACTTTGTCCATTGGATTTGCCATCAAATATTCCTCTTTTACACACCAATTGAAAAAAGCAATAATTTGTTTCGCCATACTTACAATAGATTGAGGTTGCAAGCCTGACTTTTGCTTTTGATACACATAAGCTTTTAGATCATGATGTGTAATTTGCTCTAATTTTGTAATGGATCTTTTTTTAGTTAGATACTTTTTTAGTTGCTTATATTCTTGATGCTTATTTTTCATGGTCTTATCTGTGAAATTTCTAGCCAAACAATAGTATTTGTATTCTTCGAATGCATCTTCTAAAAACACGAAAAAACCACCCCCTCTGCTTTAATTTTTCTTACAGAAAGAGTGGTTTGAAAAACTAACCTATAAAGTTGAGAAAACTTCTACAAATCCCTATATGACGGCATTTAAACCCTATTTATTATCCATTTGGTTGTTCATAGAACGCATCATTTGCTTGATTTTCTTTTGTGACGGTTTTTGTCCCATCTGCATCATCATTGTTCGCAACATTTGTTCGTTAATAGGTGGGTTTTTCTTTAAATAGTTCATCATGTATTTTCTTGCGATAAAGAAGCCTAATGCTACCCCAGCAATCAGACAAGCAATCGCAATTAATACGACCCAGATTGTACTCATTCGCTAGTTTCCTCCTTAAACATATCTCTTATACAGTATAGTAAAAACTATCTAATAATACAAGCACTTGTTTCACGATTATGTAAGCATTGATCCGCTCAACTGTTATGCTATATTTGTAAGACTTACTGGTGATATGATTATTAAAAAAACATCACTACCGCCAAAAAACTACCTGATTAAAAATGAGACGAGGATCAGCTCCGTCGTCCCATTTCGCTTCATTAATTAGAATAATTCGTTCACGTGATTAACAACATTCTCCACAGTGAAGCCATATTCTTCAATAATTTTGTTTCCATTTGCAGATGCACCAAAGCGATCGATTGAAATAATCTTACCTTCGATACCTACGTAACGCTCCCAACCTAATGAAGAAGCCATTTCAACTGCAACACGTTTAGTTACTGCACTAGGTAATACAGATTCTTTGTAAGCAGCATCCTGCTTATCAAAGCGATCCCATGAAGGAATACTTACAACACTTACGTCTTTTCCTTCTTCTTTCAATTGTTTTTGTGCTTTTACCGCTAGCTGGACTTCAGAACCTGTCGCTACAAGAATTGCATCCGGTGTTTCTTTAGAAGCTGGACTTACAACATATCCACCTTTTTTCACACCTTCGTATGCTTTTTCTGCAGTACCATCTAGTGTTGGCAGGTTTTGACGAGTTAAGACTAATGCAGTCGGCTGAGATGTTGATTCTACAGCTAATCTCCATGCAGCCTGCACTTCGTTACCGTCTGCTGGACGAATAACAGAAAGGTTCGGCATTGCTCGGAAAGCAGCTAATTGTTCAACCGGTTCGTGAGTTGGTCCATCTTCCCCTACAGCAATGGAATCATGTGTTAATACATAAGTTACAGGTAGGTTTTGGATCGCTGATAAACGAACAGCTGGACGTAAATAGTCACTAAATACGAAGAATGTACCACCGAACACTTTTAATCCGCCATGTAATGCCATACCATTTAAAGCTGCTGCCATCGCGAATTCGCGTACACCGAACCAAATATTGCGGTTTTCTGGTGTTGCCGCAGAGAAATCTCCAGCATCTTTCAAATTAGTTTTGTTAGAACCTGCTAAATCGGCACTACCACCGAATAAAGTTGGGACTGTTTTGGCAATAGCATTTAACACTTCACCTGATGTAGCACGTGTTGCTGCTTCATCTTTTCCAGTTTCATATACTGGTAATTCTTTTTCCCAGCCTTCAGGTAATCTCTCATTGATCGCGTCATCTAATTCTTTTGCTAATTCTGGATGAGCATTTTTATAAGCGTCGAATAGTTCGTTCCATTTCTGCTCTTTCTCTTTACCATTGTCAACGATTTTTGTTTTGAAATCTTGGTAAACTTCTTCAGGTACATGGAATGCTTCATGTTCCCAACTATAGAATTCTTTTGTTAAGGCAACTTCTTCCGCACCAAGTGCTGCACCGTGAGAAGCTGCAGATCCTGATTTATTTGGGGAACCATAGCCAATTACAGTTTTCACTTCGATTAAAGTAGGCTGCTCTGTATTTTGTTTCGCTTCTGCAATCGCATTAGAGATTGCTTTCGTATCATTACCATCTTCCACACGAATTACTTGCCAGCCATATGCTTTGAAACGACCTTCTACATTTTCAGAAAATGATTTATTCAATTCCCCGTCTAATGAAATATCGTTGGAATCGTATAAAGCAATAAGTTTGCCAAGTTTCAGGTGACCTGCTAATGAAGCAGTCTCATGAGAAACACCTTCCATTAAGTCACCGTCACTGACAATAGCATAAGTGTGATGATCTACCATGTTATAGTCATCTTCGTTGTATTTAGCTGAAAGATGTTTCTCAGCCATTGCCATACCAACACTCATAGCAATACCTTGTCCTAATGGTCCGGTAGTTGCTTCTACACCATCAGTATGGTGAACTTCCGGGTGACCTGGAGTTCTGGAATCCCATTGACGGAATCCTTTAAGGTCTTCAATCGTTACATCATAACCAGATAAATGAAGTAAGCTATAAAGTAACATAGAACCGTGACCTGCAGAAAGTACGAAACGGTCTCTATTAAACCATTTAGAACTTTTTGGGTTATGGTTCATATGCTCAGTCCAAAGCGTATATGCCATTGGAGCAGCACCCATTGGTAAGCCCGGGTGTCCGGAATTTGCTTGTTCAATTGCGTCTATCGACAATGTTCTGATTGAATTAATAGACAATTGTTCAGTTTGGTTTGACATGATTTTTCCCCTTTCAATATCAAAAAAATATGTACGCACATCTATAATCCTATAACGAAATCCGCTATATGACAAGTATATTAAAGTTAAAACACGATAATTTTCGTTAGAATTATCAGTTTTTTCACCGAAATTCAACTTGTATGGTCGCTCCAGAACAAGTAGTTAAAGAAGAAGAAGTAACTACTTCTTCTTCTTTAACTGTTTTAATTTTTCTGGAGTAACGTCATCGCCATTCGGATCAACGACCGTCATTCCTTTTAATTGATTTTTAAAAGATTTCCTAACATTTTTCAAATAAGCTTCTCGTAATTCTTTTTGTTCTTTTTTTTCTTCTTCTGTTAAACCTTCTGATTTAGATTTTTTCGATAACTCATTAATACGAGCAATTTTATCTTGGGAAAGCATAATATATACACCTCGATTTCTTTTCCATCATTTTTATTCAGACATGAATGCATGTATTTTACCATGAAAAAAAGAGTATACATAACTTGTATACCCTGTCCTTCTATTTTAATCTTCCTTCATAGACTTTTCAAGTGATTGGTATTCCTGATAACGCCGATGGACCGTGGCTTTCGAAACATTATATCCCATCCCTCGTAAGACAGATGCAATTTCATGAAAGGTCAGATTATTTTTTCTCAGCCGTTTCACTTCTTCGATCGGAAAATGTTTGCGTTCTCTTCCTTTCGCAAGGTGTTGATTGGACAGATTCTCCGCTGGATTAAATCCGTTATCAACAGCTTTTCTCATGCCTCGTTTGATTTTAGCGTTATGTAATTTAAGTTGATATTCTTCCACAATCGAGACGATTTGTAATACCATCGAATCTCCTTCTGACAATTGCAATTCGCCATTCTGTGCTAAGCAAAAGATGGATACATCTAACCGTTGTAGCTGATGCAGTAAAGCGATCTTCGTATTTCCTCGCCCTAATCTCGTTTCATCTTGGATAAGTAATGTATCTGCTGTGTTGTTTTGAAATGCTTCGAGGAGAGTAAAGACACCTTCCCTTTCGATTTCATAACCGCTCTGTTTCTCTTCTATTACTTGCACAACCTCCATCTCATATCGGGATGCAAAATAACGCAATTCTTCCTTTTGCCGTTTGATTGAAGTCTCTTGTGTGTCTTTACTTGTACTTACCCGACAATAAATAATGGCTCTAGACATAAAACGTACACCTACAATTCTACAAGTTTGATACTGCTGAAAAATAAAAAAATGCAATACCTAGTATAAATGCTATCAAATAAAAAATGTCAACTTTCGATAAATTTTTTAACAACTTGCATCCCTCCCAGAACTTTTGTTCGTAATTTCATTATACACGAACAAGTGTTCATGTCAACTCTTTTTTCGAACGAATGTTTGTAATGCTATTCTATATATGCTATACTTTGATTAATAAATAATACGTGTTAGGAGATTGAAATATGACAAATCTATCAAAGCGACAAGAGGAGATTTTAGCTTATATTAAAGAACAAGTAGAGTTAAAAGGATATCCACCCTCTGTTCGCGAGATTGGAGAGGCAGTCGGTCTAGCATCTAGCTCAACGGTACACGGACATCTCGCGCGATTAGAGAAGAAAGGATATATTCGCAGAGATCCTACGAAACCAAGAGCAATTGAAGTATTGCCACAAGATGGCGATTTAGAAATCCCTAAGACAGAAGCAACCTTTGCTCCCGTAATTGGTAAAGTAACAGCAGGGCTTCCAATTACAGCAGTAGAAAATATTGAAGAATACATCCCAATCCCACATAATGAAATGCATGCAAGTGAACAGTTGTTCGTATTGATTATTGAAGGGGACAGTATGATTGAAGCCGGTATTCTCAATGGAGACAAAGTGATTGTCAAACAGCAAAACACAGCTGAAAACGGGGATATCGTAGTTGCCATGACAGAAGAAAGCGAAGCAACGGTAAAACGTTTCTTCAAGGAAAAGGATCATATTCGACTGCAGCCTGAAAACGCGACAATGGATGCGTTAATCTACGATAATGTTAGCATTCTTGGTAGAGTTGTCGGCTTATACCGCAGCTTATAATAGATTCAAAAAAAGCCTTTGGCGATACTACCAAAGGCTTTTTACACCAAGATATACACCCCCCTTCTTTTCACTTGTTAAAAATTCCTATATTTTTTCTTTGATTGGTTTGAAGTCTATCAAAATAGGTAATATATATAACAAAACCTTCTTTCGATTGCAGACATTGGATACCGACACATCAACTATCACCCACAGGACAATTAAACTAGCAATCACAGCCTATTATCTCCAAATTATTACAACAATATTAAAATCAGTAAATCTAGTAAACTTTTCCAACCTAATTACATACCTTATATAGAGAGGGTAAATTTTAAAGGAGTGAATTATAAAATGGTACAAAATAAGGTTCACTTAATTCCTTATACGATTCAATCGATTGAGGATTCCAAAAATGAGACCCCAGAAGGCGTTCAACTAGTACAGGCCCCTGCCTTGTGGGAAAAAGGTTTTGAAGGAGAAGATATAGTAGTTGCAGTGATAGACACTGGAATTGAGTCAGATCATCCAGACTTTAAAGATCAAATTATTGGCGGACGAAATTTTACAAGCGATTATAATGGAGACCAAAACAACTTTGAAGACAATAACGGTCACGGAACACATGTATCAGGAACTATTGCAGCAAGTCTTAATGGCGATGGGGTTGTGGGTGTTGCTCCAAAGGCTAAAATATTAAGTCTAAAAGCTTTGACTGGAGAAGGTTCAGGTGAGTATGACTGGATCATTAATGCGATAAACTATGCAGTTGAATGGCGCGGTCCGAACAACGTACGGGCACGAGTTATTTCCATGTCCTTGGGTGGGCCTAATGATATCACTGAAATGCATGAAGCCATTCAAAATGCAGTCAGTAAGGATATATCTGTCGTTGTCGCTACGGGAAATGAAGGAGATGGAAATGAGGAAACTCCTGAATATGCTTATCCTGGAGCGTATAACGAGGTCATTAGTGTAGGTGCTGTTGACTTAAACTTACAGATTGCTCCATTTTCGAATACTAATAATGAGGTAGATCTTGTAGCTCCAGGAGTAGATATTTTATCAACTTATTTAGATAGTAAGTTTGCTAAACTATCAGGAACATCTATGGCTGCTCCCCATGTAGCAGGTGCTTTAGCTTTAATCATTAATTTAAGTGAAAAAGAGTTTGAAAGATCTGTTATTGAGTCAGAAGTTTATGCTCAACTTGTTAGACGTACCCTACCACTTGAATTTCAAAATAGCGCTGAAGGTAATGGCTTTCTTTTGCTTAATCTGGTTGACCAACTAGATAGAATTATTGCTCCAAATGTAAACGAAACGAATAAAACTTCAAAGAAATAAAGAATCATTCTCCACCCATCGTTGTAACATCATTTTTGTAGGTTGCTATTAAGCACCTATCTTTCTATCCATTTCTTATGTCATAAAGAAAGGGGAAAATCATGAACAAATTGGAAGGTGAAAAATTAAAAAACACATTGCTGAAATTAAGAATTAATCAAAAGAAAATTAAAAATACGAAAGAATACTATGATGAAGAGGAAGATTTACGCATTATCAAAGAATATTATCGATACATTAACTTTGACGATGCAGACCCAACTAACTTATATGAGCAACTAAATAGATTAACGACAAGTACACATGAAAATCAACTTCCTTATAATTCTGAAACGCGTGATTATCTTTATTCTACAATTGATCTCCATATGGACGGGAACTTAAAAAGTATCTATTCAGGAAGCCACAAAGATCCTGAACAAACCATCAAAGAAGATCATGAAACAGTACAACTAAGGCAACAAGAGTATGAAAAATTGTCAAGTTATAAATCAGAAGAGGATGATTTGTGGATCAAATCATTAGCAAAAATTGAACGTGACAACATGTTTAATTGTGAACATGTCGTTCCTCAGTCATGGTTTGATGAAGATAATCCAATGAGAGGCGATCTACACCATCTTTTCACATGCGACAAAAAATGTAATTCGACCAGATCCAATTATCCTTACGTTGATTTCAAAGACTACACACCAGATATGGACATTGAGACAATAAAAACACAATGCGGAAAATACGAAAAAGAAAAATTTGAACCCGAAAGCGGCAAAGGTGAGGTTGCCAGAGCAACATTATACTTTTTGATAAGATATCCTGGGATAATTAATCAATACAACGATCTAGATATTGAAACCCTTCTAAATTGGCATCAAAAATTTGAAGTGTCCAAACACGAAAAACACCGTAATAAAGAAATATTCCATATTCAAAAGAATAGAAATCCCCTCATTGATTTTCCTGAATACGCAGATAGAATTAATTTCAAGCTAAGCAAAGATAGCAATTAATGGTTGTCATTATAAACATATTTTAACACCCTACTACCCTACTCCATAAATTTTCATGGATGAGTAGGCGAACTTCTCAAGATTTTTAACAGTCTGTTGGAGAGCATTCTCGCTAAGAATGCTCTTTTTTTATATGAAAAGAGAGTCCAATAAAAACTATCATGAAGAATAGGGACAGAAGCAAATCGTGCTCAATAGTAGCATTGTTCTTATTTTTAAATTTTTAAAGTACTGGGACATCGCTCCTCGCGTCCTGCGGGCTACGGGAGTCTACGTGGTTGACTTACGTTGATCAGATGATCATTTACGGGGGACGGTCTCGAGGTGGATAAATATAACTACGAAAAAGAAAAACCCCCAACACCAACAGTGCCAAGGGTTTCTGCTTATTAATATGATTGGATGTATTGTTCTCTTTCCCAAGGGTGTACTTGCGTACGGAACATATCCCATTCGATTTCTTTAGATTCAATAAAGTGCTCGAATAAGTGCTCTCCAAGCGCTTCGATGATTGTTTCATCTGTTTTTAATTGATCTAAAGCATCAGCAAGAGTTGCTGGTAAATCCTGAACGCCATTAGCTTCACGCTCTTCTTTATCCATTACATAGATATTGCGGTCCACTGCTTTAGGTGCTTCTAATTGATTTTCGATACCATCTAAACCAGAAGCTAATAAAACAGAAAGTGCTAAGTATGGATTCGCAGATGGGTCTACACTACGTACCTCAACACGAGTACTCAAGCCACGAGAAGCTGGCACACGAATTAATGGACTACGGTTAGAACCAGACCATGCCACATAACAAGGTGCTTCATATCCTGGCACTAAACGTTTGTAAGAGTTTACTGTAGGGTTTGTTACAGCAGTGAAAGAAAGCGCGTGTTTAATGATACCAGCGATGAACTGATACGCCGTTTCACTTAGTTGTAATGGGCCATTTTCATCTAAGAAAGTATTTGTTTTCCCTTTAAATAATGACATATTACAGTGCATACCAGAACCGTTCACACCAAATAATGGTTTAGGCATGAAGGTAGCATGTAAACCGTGTTTACGTGCAATAGTTTTTACTACAAGTTTAAATGTTTGAATATCATCTGCATGCTTTACTGCACCAGAATATTTAAAGTCAATTTCATGCTGACCAGGTGCCACTTCGTGGTGAGATGCTTCAATTTCAAAGCCCATCTCTTCTAGCTCTAATACGATATCACGACGGCAGTTTTCGCCAAGGTCAGTTGGCGCAAGGTCAAAGTATCCACCTTTATCGTTTAATTCTAATGTTGGCTCTCCTTGTTCATCTAGTTTAAATAAGAAGAATTCTGGTTCTGTACCAATATTAAACGCAGTAAAACCTAAATCTTCTGCTCTTTTTAGGTTTCTTTTCAAGTTATAGCGTGGGCATCCTTCAAAAGGTGTACCATCTGTATTATAAATATCACAGATAAAACGTGCTACTTTTCCTTTTTCAGAAGTCCATGGGAACACAACGAATGTATCAATATCTGGATGAAGTTTCATATCAGATTCTTCGATACGTACGAAACCTTCGATGGATGAACCATCAAATACCATTTGGTTATCTAACGCTTTATCCAATTGGCTTAATGGAATCTCAACGTTTTTGATTGTCCCTAGTAAATCTGTGAATTGTAGACGGATAAATTTTACATTTTCCTCTTTGATTCTTTGCTTTACTTCTTCTTTAGTTAATCCCATTGCTATTTCTCTCTCCTTTTTATTTTAATGGAAGAATCGTGATAATTCTCCCTGTCTTAACGAGGTTTTACCAAGTCTTCCAGCATCCATCAACTCTTTATGTAGGAGTTTCCGTAATTCTTTTTCAGATATTTCGGAGTTCCTTTCCTCTGGTATGCTTTCATCAGTTATTGGCATCTTTTTCATTTCCAACACTTGCTTAATACCCGCCAGATTCAGGCCCTTTTCGATCAATTCCTTAATTTCTAACAAACGATCAACATCATTAAATGAAAAAAGTCGTTGATTCCCCTCTGTTCTGGACGGATGTATTAACTGATGCTGTTCATAATAACGAATTTGTCTCGCGGATAAATCAGTTAGAGATTTGACAATGCCGATAGAAAACAAGGGCATAGAACGTCTATCTATTTCGCTCATTATCTTCACCCCTTTCTTGCGTTTTCTATAATTCTATTATACATCATGCACATTTGGTGTCAAGCAATGTTAAGTAAGTTGACATAAAGAATTTTTATATTAATCTTCAACTCCCAATGCTTTGACTGCCTTGCTTACCGCGATTTTTACATGATTATACGTTAACCCACCCTGAACAAATGCTGTATATGGTTCCCGTATAGGACCATCTGCTGTCAACTCCAGGCTAGCACCCTGAATAAATGTACCCGCAGCCATTATAACCTTATCATCGTATCCCGGCATCGGTGCTGGATATGGTACAACATGAGAATTGACAGGTGATTGCCTCTGAATTTCCTGACAAAATGCTACCATTTGATCCGCAGTATGAAAGGTTACGGATTGGATCAAATCTGTACGCAACTCATCATAGCTAGGCGTAGTCATATAGCCTAATTCGTTTAAATAACAAGAAGTAAAGACAGCCCCTCGCAATGCTTCACTAACTGTATGTGGTGCTAAGAATAAACCTTGATACATTTCCTGTAACATACCAATGCTTGCTCCCACTTCTTTTCCGATCCCTGGTGCTGTCAGCCGATGTGCTGCCATTTCGACGTATTTGTTTTTACCAACGATGTATCCACCCATTCTGGCAATTCCGCCACCCGGATTTTTAATCAAAGAACCCGCAATAAGGTCTGCGCCAATTTCCGTTGGTTCTTTTGATTCTACAAACTCACCATAACAGTTATCCACGAAGATTATGATATCTTCTTTTACTTCTCTTACTTGTTTAATGACTTCCTCCATCTCATTCATCGTCATCGATGGTCTGTCATCATACCCCTTTGAACGTTGCAATGCGACAACCTTCGTCCGATCTGAAATCTCTTCACGAACAAGTTCCATATTGACACGTCCATCTTTCAAGTCCACATACTGATAATGGATGTTGAAATCTGTCAATGATCCCGGTACGTACTGGCTGTGACCTATTACTTTTTGTAATGTATCATAAGGTCTTCCTGTGATATAAAGCAATTGATCTCCCGGTCGCAATACTCCAAAAAGCGCTGTACTGATCGCGTGAGTACCTGAGGTGATCTGCGGTCTGACCAGCCCCGCTTCAGCCTTAAACACAGTAGCATATACATCTTCCAATTTATCTCTTCCAAAATCATCATAGCCATATCCTGTGGTTGGGTTAAAATCACTATCACTGACCTGATGCGCTTGAAAAGCAGCTAACACTTTGGCTTGATTATAATTCTCCCGCTCTTCTATCTTTTCCAATACGGGGTTAATTTTATTCTCGACTTCCCTGATTAATGTATCGTTCATTCTTGCTGAAACTCCTTTATTTCTCTCATAATTGGATGTTGTGGATCAACGTAGCCATTCACATAATATCCTTCTTTTGATTCGTGGTATTCTTCTTTGTCCAAAATAGTATGTTGACGAATTTTTGCTAATTTTCTTGCATTCTCTTCTGGAATAAAACCTCGATAATGCTGCCATTGTTCTTTCATTAATCTTTCTGTTTCTTGTTTCACGGTATGAATGCTGTTATCTTCCAATGCACTAATCAATACGTATGGATAAGAAGATGGTACAAAATGTTCCTCATCTATTAAGTCTTTTTTATTGTAAATAGTCAGTACTGGTATATCATCTGCTTCGAGTTCTTGAAGTAAATGATATACAGTTCGTTCTTGTTTATCACGATTAGAAGCTGCAGCATCAATTACATGCAAAATGAGATCTGCTTCACGTACTTCTTCCAAGGTAGACCGGAATGCAGCAATTAATGCTGTTGGTAAATCTTGAATAAAACCCACCGTATCAGTTAACAGCACCTCAAAGTGGGATGGCAGCTTCATTTTCCTTGATAATGGATCTAAAGTTGCAAATAACTGGTCTTCCTGAAATGAATCACTTTTGGATAAATTATTAAATAATGTTGATTTTCCCGCGTTGGTATACCCAACAACAGCTACTTGAAACAACTGTTGTCTTCGACGGTTTTCACGGTATTGTTCCCGCTGATTAACTACTTGCTTTAACCGGCGTTTTATATCATCCATTCTGTTTCTAATATGCCGACGGTCCGTTTCTAACTTCGTTTCCCCTGGACCTCTTGTTCCAATACCACCACCAAGTCTAGATAACGCCGCACCTTGACCATGTAACCTGGGTAGCACATATGTATATTGTGCAAGTTCTACTTGCAGTTTCCCTTCTTTCGTGCGAGCTCTCGCGGCAAAAATGTCAAGAATTAGCTGACTGCGGTCGATGACACGTATGTCTAACTCTTCTTGCAGACTTCTTGCTTGTCCACCTGATAATTCTTCATTTGCAATCACAAGTTCTATTTCTTTTTCTACAATAATTGCTTTCATCACTTCTAATTTTCCTTCCCCAACATAATATCTCCGATGAGGGGATGGACGTTTTTGAACAATCTTATCAATTACCACTCCCTGAGCTGTTTTCACTAGTGCTTCAAGTTCTTGCAAAGAATCATAAAATTGTTCTTCTCTATCTTGTTGATGCATGATTGCCATCAATAACACTTTCTCGATGTCGATCACCTACTGTTTTTCTATTTAGTATTTCTCCAATGGACAGATTGATGCATTAAAAACTGAACATAATCCCTCTGTCCTCTATCCTCGATAAACCAGATTATGTGAACTAGCATTGGAATCATGCTGAAATATGTTGTTAGTAGTATGATACCGCTCCTGCCAACCACTTCACGTCCTGTGCTAATGTATAGGCACTCCAACGGATATAAGAGATAGCATATAGGTTGGTATCTGTAAGTGCCCAGACATGTTACTACTTTACTGCATACCAATCATCATGCAAAGCACAAAATTCACAAAATAATATTATGGAATTATAGCTTTACTTTACATAATCAATATTAAGAAGCTTTACTATTTTAAATTATTGCCACATGCATTTGTACAACTAATGTTAATAATAGTAATTGCATGCTTTACTTACTCATAAAAAAGGCGCTACCTTCAAAATAGCGCCATCATTTTTTCTTTATTCCTTATCTAGATTCACATTTTTGGATGGTGCAAAAGTAGAAATCGCATGCTTGAAGATAAGCTGTTGTTTACCTTCTGTTTCAAGCAGTACGGTAAAATTATCAAACGCCTTAACTACTCCGCGTAACTGGAATCCGTTAGTTAGAAACACGGTAACAGGCAAACGTTCTTTTCTTAATTGATTTAAATACTGATCCTGGATATTGACAGATTGTGACATGGTCGTACCTCCTCTAATTTCTCTATAGTTTAATATTCTATCTTTTTGCAAAGAATCCTTCTAAATCTGATAAAATATTTTGAAAAACCTTATGTTTGGTTTCAGGTGTGATGGAATACCAGTCAACTGGCATCTTATTTTTGAACCAGGTAAACTGTCTCTTTGCAAACCTTCGCGAATTTCTCTTTAATAGTTCTGTTGCTTCCTCTAACGTCTGTTCACCTTTTAAGTAAGGAATAATTTCTTTGTAGCCTATTCCCCTCATGGATTGGCAGTCTTCCAATCCAGCTTGATACAAACGTTCAACCTCTGCTAGCAAGCCTTGGTCAATCATCATATCTACACGCTGATTAATGCGCTGGTATAATAATTGCCGGTCCATTTCTAACCCAATAATGCGAAAATCATACACCGACTCCTGTTGCTGGCTGCTTTGATATGCTGTCATTGTCAGTCCGGTTCGATCATACACTTCCAGTGCTCTGATTAATCTTCGTTTATTATTAGGATGGATTTTTCGGGCTTGTTCAGGATCTACCCGTTCTAAGCGTTTATACACGTTGTCGATGCCGTCACGTTCAATTTCTTCTTGAATAAGCTTCTGAAAATCCTCTGATCGTCGGTTATCCGAAAATAGATAACCATATATGACGGATTGAATATAAAGACCCGTCCCACCAGCGATAATTGGTAGCTTAGCCTGGTTAGAGAGGGTTTGAATGGATTGATCAACAGCTTGTTGGAAATCAGCGACAGAAAAAGATTGATCGGGTTCAACAATATCGATCATGTGATGTGGAACACCTTCTTTTTCTGTCTCCGTAACCTTGGCAGTGCCAATGTCGAGTCCGCGATAGATCTGCATCGAGTCACCGCTGATGACTTCACCACCAAATCTTTTAGCTACTTGGATGGAGAGGGCTGTTTTTCCTACCGCTGTAGGTCCGACTATAACAATTAATTTCTGTTTCAACTAAATCACTTCCTGATGCTAGCAATGCTTTCTTACAGTATACATTAGTTCTTTTGATACTTCATCTATTACATAATTCGTTTGAACATTTTTTCCATCTCGTAAGTAGTATATTGAATAATTATTGGTCTGCCATGTGGACAAGTAAATGGCTCTTCGCACGTTCTTAATTGATCAAGTAAATGCTGCATATCTTCTAAATTCAAGTAATGATTTGCCTTAATTGATCGTTTGCATGACATTAATATCGCTGCCTCTTCCCTCAATTTGTGCAAATCAACACGTTTATCCTGTATTAATTGTTCAACCATATCACGTATGATGGATTCCTCTTCATCACGTGGAAACCAATTGGGATGAGACCTTACGATATAGGCATTTTGGCCAAACGGTTCAAAAAATAAACCAACATTTTGAAGTTCTTCTTGATATTGCTCGATAAACAGAATTTCCTGCTGTGTAAATTCAAAAGTTAATGGCACTAACAAATCTTGCACATGACTTTCCACGTTCCCAATTTTATCACGGAAATATTCATATTTGATCCGTTCTTGTGCAGCATGCTGATCAATAATAAACAGAGCATTTTCATTTTGGGCTAAGATATAGGTGCCATGATGCTGTCCAATAGGATACATGACTGGAACCCGTGGCTGATCCTCTTCCTCTTGGATCTCATCCTGTAAGTCCACGCCAGTCTCCTCTTCTGCTAGTAACGATGATTCAACTTCCTCTCCCACCGGTGATGAACCAATTGAGTCATGAATTGGCGTTGATTCACGAACGACTTCCTCCAAAGCTTGCACATTCTGCTCTCGTTCTGATGAAGAGTGAGCTGGCAGCCTATCTTGTTGTGTTACAGAATGTTGTACGTCAAATGAAAATTGAGGCTGTTCTGTCTTTTCTTTATTAATTGTTTTTGTCTGACCTGATGGAATTAATCGTTGCTGATGAAGAGCATCTTTAATCATTTGCTCAACTGCTTGAAATAATTCTTTTTCCTTACTAAATCGAACCTCTAATTTTGTCGGATGCACATTGACATCAATTAGGTATGGATCCATTGTAATTGCTAAGATCACAACTGGCTGCCGACCAATCGGAAGAAAGGTATGAAAACCATTCGTAATCGCTTTTGCCAGACCAATGCTTCTAATATAACGCCCGTTTACAATAGTAGAGATATAGTTTCTGCCTGCCCGGTTCACTTCGGGCTTCGCAATAAAACCTTTTATCTGATAATCCAATGTATTAATTTCTACTGGAATCATCTGCTTCGCGACTGCCATTCCATAGACAGAAGCAGCAATTTGACGGATATCTCCTTTTCCAGTTGTTTGAAAAATCTGTTTGCCATTATGTGTTAATTCAAATCGAATATGCGGATGTGAAAATGCCATTCGATTCATAATATCAGTAATATGACCTAATTCCGTGTGCACCGTCTTTAAATATTTTAATCTTGCCGGCGTATTAAAGAAGATGTCCTGTACCGTGATCTCCGTTCCTTGCCGTGCATCACTGCGTCCATCTTCTTTAACATGTCCACCTTCTAGTACCATTTTTGTACCTGCTTCTTCACCTGTAGAAGTCTTAATTATAAGGCGACTAACTGCAGCAATACTTGCAAGTGCTTCACCACGAAACCCTAGTGTGTGGACGTGAAACAGATCCGTTTCATTCTTTATTTTACTTGTTGCGTGACGTAAGAATGCTTTCTTACACTGGTCATGCGGAATGCCTGATCCATTATCAGACACTTTTATTTCTTGCAGACCCGCTTCTGCAATGTCTACTTTAATCCACGAACTATTAGCATCAACGCTGTTTTCGACTAACTCTTTGACAACAGAGGCCGGACGTTCCACTACTTCTCCTGCTGCAATTTGGTTAGCTAGATGATCCGGCAATTGGTTGATTTGCATTTAGTTTCGCCCCTTTAATTCTTCTACTTTCCTCTGAAGTTGATAAAGTTGATTCATCGCATCCATTGGTGTCATTTCCAATAGATTTATTTTGTTCAAACGTTGAATTATCTCATTGTCTTTTTTCGATGGCTGTTGTTTGACTGGTTCTTCTGTCGCAAAAAACGCCATTTGTTCCATCGAATAATCACTGGATTTCTTTTCTGGAACTGAGTGCACAGATTGTTCAGAACCCTCTAACTGAGACAGTATTGTGTTCGCTCGATGAATTAACGAATCTGGTAACCCTGCTAGTTGAGCAACATGTATACCATAACTTTCATCCGCCGCTCCTTCATGAATCTGATGAAGGAAGACCACTTTTCCTTCGATTTCTTCTGCACGAACATGGATGTTTTTCAATGCACTTAGACTCTCCTCAAGACTTGTTAGCTCATGATAGTGAGTGGAGAACAACGTTTTGGCATGAATATGATCATGAATATATTCAATAATGGATTGGGCAAGCGCCATTCCGTCGTACGTGCTCGTGCCTCTTCCGATTTCATCCAGTAAAATTAAACTATTTTCAGTCGCATGCTGAATCGCATGATTGGCCTCAAGCATTTCGACCATAAACGTACTTTGACCAGATACGAGATCATCCGCAGCACCTATCCTGGTGAAAATCTGATCTACAATTGCCAATTCCGCCTGAGTTGCCGGTACGTAACAACCGACTTGGGCCATGATTACTGTCAAAGCTAATTGTCGCATATACGTACTCTTACCAGACATGTTTGGTCCTGTAATGAGTAACAAATGCTTATCATCAGCAAGATCAATAGAATTAGGAACAAACTGCTCACCCTTCATCACTTTTTCGATGACAGGATGTCGACTTTCTTCAAGACGAATGCGACGCACATCTGAAAATGTTGGTCTTACAAAATTATTTTCCTCACTAACCGTGGCAAAGCTTTGCAGCACATCTACCTCACTAATGAGATCAGCCAGACGCTGCAATGCTGGAATATATTGTTTTACCTTTTCTCTGATTTCAAGGAATAATTGATATTCTAATGCTACACTTTGTTCCTCTGCTTCTAGAATCAGTGTTTCTTTTTCTTTCAATTCCTCTGTAATGAACCTCTCTGCATTCGTTAACGTTTGTTTCCGCTGGTAACGCCCTTCCGGAATCATCGGCAAATTTGGACGTGTTACTTCAATGTAATAACCAAATACTTTATTAAAGCCAATCTTCAACGATTTAATTGACGTTTCTTGTTTTTCTTTCTGCTCCAATTCTGCTATCCAGTGCTTACCATTCCTTGAAGCATTACGGTATTGGTCCAATTCGTTATGATAGCCATCTTTCAAAATATTGCCGTCTGTAATCGAAATCGGTGCATCTTCTGAAATACTTGTCTCCAATAATTGGTACAGATCTGGTAATGGATCGAGATTACGAGCTAAATCATGGAGTGCGTGATCATCAAATTGCTGCAACTGTTCTTTGATCATCGGGACCTTAGATAATGAACGTTTTAATTGGATTAAATCTCTTGCATTAACGTTACCGAATGAAACTCGACCTGACAATCGTTCCAAGTCATAGATGGATTGCAGCGCCTCTCTGATTTCTTCGCGCTCAAAAAACTGCTGATAAAAACCAGTAACCAGATCTAAACGATGTTCGATTAAGGACTTGGTTAGTAATGGACGTTCGAGCCATTTTTTTAATTTTCTTGCGCCCATCGCCGTCACAGTTCGATCAATTACCCATAGCAAGCTGCCAAATTTCTCTTTTCGCATCAATGAATTTGTAATCTCTAAATTGCGCTGGGAATACATATCCAATGTCATATACTCGGCTAATTCGATTACTTGTGCTTTCTTTAAATGGTCGATGGCTCGTTTTTGTGTGTGAAACAAATATTGATATAGCAAAAGACATGTATTTCGTAGGTTAGTGTCTGTAATTTCTTCTATTAACACAGCCATACTGTCATCTTGAGTGGATGGTTTTGCAGTAGAGACTGGAAACTGTAGTTTATCTTTTAAATCATCAACGTATGGTTTGTTGAAATCCTCTTCCACCACTATTTCCTTAATTGGTCGGTTGACTAATTCGCTTAGCACGGCATTCCAGCCATTATGGATCGCCATGACAAATGTCTCACCCGTGGACATGTCCGTATATGCTAATGAAAAGTGACCTTCTTCTTTTTCCGTCACAATGGCAAGGTAATTGTTTTCTTCATCATCAAGCATGGCACCTTCCATTACCGTACCAGGTGTAATTAACTGTACCACTTCTCGTTTCACAACGCCTTTAGCTGATTTCGGATCTTCGACCTGTTCGCATATTGCGACTTTATAGCCTTTTTCTACTAACGATTTAATATAATTTTCTGCAGAATGAAAAGGAACACCACACATCGGTATCCTCTCTTCACCACCACCATCACGGCTTGTTAATGTTATTTCAAGTTCTTGTGCTGCCCTTTTTGCATCCTCAAAGAACATTTCATAAAAATCACCTAATCGAAAAAATAAAAAGCAGTCTTGATAATCTGCTTTGATTTTTAAATATTGCTGTATCATTGGCGTAAAACCCATTATTGTATCCCCCAACATTCTTTCATTCTCGTCATATTATAGCATAGAAAAAGATAAAGGATAAAGAAAGAGTTCAATCATTACAGTTGCTGATCTCAGCTGATAATTTACTTCGGCTGAATCATCTCCACCCGATTCCCAAACGGATCCCGAAACTCAAACCGGTCAAAACCTGAAATAGGTACCGCTTCTACAATCTTTATTTGCTCTTTTTCCAAAATTTTTTTCCAATATGGTAAATTATCTACCTGATAGGCGATATGTGCCTTTGTAGAATAACGGTCAAAATCTGATTCAGTTCCTACGTGAACATCCCGATCACCAACCTCCAGCCAGAAACCACCTCGTCCTTGTAATGCTTCAGGTTTTTCTTTTTCTGGTAATCCTAGTAACCCGCAGTAGAATTTCTTTCCTTCTTCCTCCGCATCTTTTGGTATGGTTATTTGTACATGATGTACGCCTTTGATCATTTAATCTCCTCCTACTATAAATTCTAACTTTATTTTACCAAAGGCTGTGTATTATGGTAATTATAATCTGAACAAGGTGAGTACATTTCGTGCATTTATTTTTTAGTTAAAATGTCATCATGGCAATAACCAGAAAATAAGTCCACTCTCCTTAGAACTAAAACATGGGTGCATTGTCATTCCCGACCACAGTAACATTGCTGGGTAGCTTCCGAGATCAATATTAGGGCTTTTTTTCCTTCTGATTTATTTCACACGTACACATTTCTAGGCTTTTGCATAGGATATTGTAGGTTCTATAGCCAGACATTTTTATGAAGAATGGTTGCACTATAGACGAATGTCTCGCATATGATGTAATTGAAATTAGAGGGAGGTTATAATTCGATGTCTTATTTAGACCAACAATACCGAGAAATTATAACAAAAGCGGTTATTGGCAAAGGAAGAAAGTTCAAACAGGATACAAATACAATCACACCAGCTCATCGTCCGTCAAGTATCTTAGGTTGCTGGATCATTAACCATATCTATCAGGCAAAATTAACTAAAAAAGATACTGTTGAAATTCGTGGAAGCTACGACGTGAACATCTGGTATGCCTATAATGATAATACCAGAACAGAAGTAGTAACAGAAAAGGTGGAGTATTGTGACTATGTACCACTTTCAATTCGTGACAAACACCATATCGGAGACGACTGTGAAGTCATTGCCAAAGTAATTCAACAGCCAAATTGCTTAGAATGCAGCATAGAAACACATGGCAATAAAATCGTAGTCGATGTGGAACGAGAATTTATTGTCGAAGTAATTGGAGAAACAAAAATCTGTGTAAAAGTAGATCCACATGGAAAGGTACATGATGATGACGATTGGGATTTTGATGTTTCCGATGATGAGCTAGACGAAATCGATCCAGACTTTTTAGATGATTACGAAGAAGAATAATGATTACAGTGTGGGGCATGCTCACACTGTATTTTTTTATTTAACTTTAGCAAATATAAAGTTTCCTATAATACGGATTATGTAAAGCTGGGCTGTATGTCAATGTGATAATATTGATATGTTGTATATGCTACTAAGTAAAGCTCCGGAAATATGCTCCGCTTTCTGTGGGGTCGGGATCAGCTTCCTAGGAAAGAAAAACCTTTCCTCTGGGATCTTCACACTCGACTTGATCCACCTTGTGAAGCGATCTTCTTCACAAAGTTAGCTTCAGCCGTGCCCCACAGGGCGCGAAATGGTTGGCCGGGGCGATATCCTAACGCATAAATCATTTCAAAATTAGCACTAGGCTATTTAACATAATCTGTATTATAAGTATCCTTACTTTTATTTTTTCAATCCTTTACATGACATCTTGCTGTACATCACCTGAAAGGCTTCAACTGTATATTTTCCCACAAAAAAATGACCAACAATTTTGCTGGTCATTTTTACATTTAGCAGGAGTGACTGCTGTTTTTTCTTTTGGATCCTGTTTCGCCTGATAACAAATCTCCATCTGTTGAGCGAATCACTTCGTTGGTTATTTCTCTAGCAATTGTGTTAGTTACCAGCTGAAGCAGATCGTTAATCACAACTTGAGAATCTTTGAATTCTTGCACAACAGGAATTTCATCAATCTCTTTCTGGAGACGATCAATTTCTTCCTCTACTCGCTTTAATGCTTCTTGTTTTCCATATGCTTGAAAGTTAACAGCTTGCTTTTGCAGTGCTTTGATTTTTTTGATGGAGCTTTGTACTTTGTTGTTTTCGTTTAATTTCGCTTCTAATTGTTTGAAACGGTCAATTTCATCAATATTAGCCATTTTTTCTGCAAGATTACGTGCCTCTTGAAGCACTTCTGCTCTTGTATAATTCACCATTTAATTCACCTCAACTGCTGATTCAACTAATTCTCCATCCAGTGTCCATGTTTTTGTGTTAGTAATTTTCACTTCCACAATGTCACCGATAATAGATTTTGGTCCTCTAAAATTAACTAATTTATTACGTTCAGTATAGCCAGACAAGACATCAGGATCTTTTTTACTTTCCCCTTCGACTAATACCTTAACTGTTTCGCCTTGGTATGTTTCCATAGCCTCTGCTGATTGTTTATTCACAATTGCATTTAAGCGTTGCAGACGTTCTTTTTTCACTTCCATTGGAATATTGTCTTCCCAACGTGCAGCAGGTGTACCTTCTCTTGGTGAATAGATAAATGTGTAGGCACTCTCAAATCCTACTTCTTCCATTAAAGATAAAGTCTCTTCAAATTGTTCGTCTGATTCATTTGGAAAACCAACAATAATATCTGTTGTTAACGTTGCATTTGGCATCGCCTTTCTAATTTTACCAACAAGTTCAAGGTAGTCTTCTCTTGTATAACGACGTGCCATCACTCGTAAAACATCAGAACTGCCGGATTGTACTGGTAAATGAATATGATCTAACAGATTACCCCCCTGTGCCAACACTTCTATGAGACGATCGTCAAAGTCTCTTGGATGAGAAGTAGTAAAACGGACTCTCGGAATATCAATTTTACTTATTTCTTCCATTAAGTCACCTAATCCATATTCAAACTCCAAGTCTTTACCGTATGCGTTTACGTTCTGTCCTAATAAGGTAATTTCTTTATAACCTTGAGCCGCAAGGTGGCGAACCTCCTGAATAATATCATCAGGCATACGGCTTCGTTCTTTTCCTCTTGTATAAGGCACAATACAATAGGTACAGAATTTATCACATCCGTACATAATGTTCACCCATGCCTTGATCTTGCCTCGGCGTGCCTTCGGAAGGTTTTCAATGATGTCACCTTCTTTTGACCAAACCTCAACAACCATCTCTTTACCGAACATCGCTTCATTAACTAATTGCGGTAAACGGTGAATATTGTGCGTTCCAAAGATCAAATCGACAAATGGGTGCTTCTTCAATATGCGATTGACAACAGACTCTTCTTGAGACATACAGCCACAAACTCCAAGAATTAAATCTGGCTTTTCCAGTTTTAACGGCTTAAGATGCCCTAATTCGCCAAACACTTTGTTTTCCGCGTTCTCTCGAATTGCACATGTATTCAGCAGAATGATATCCGCTTCATGGGTATCATCGGTTGATGTGTACCCCATTTGAGTCAAAATCCCTGCCATTATTTCCGTGTCATGCTCATTCATTTGGCAGCCGTATGTGCGGATCATGAATTTTTTCCCTTTACCCACCGCTTTCATTTCTAGTGGAATATCAAAATCATAATGAATATCGACATCTTTTTTCAAACGCTTTTTTGCTTTACGCATATTCGGTGGTTCATATGTCGTCTGAAAATATTTAGAAATCAAGTCATCACTTGACATGTTTTTTAAACGATCTAAGTTGTCATTCGTATCGGATTTTACGTCCGGCGAATTTGACTGTTTGATTTGTTGATTTTCTAATCGTTGTTTTTCATTCATGTTTTTATCTCCTTTCTTACCCCAATATCCAATCCAACAAAAGATAAAACTACTTCATCTATTATAGGGGATAAAACAGCGAAATACAAAGCGTATTTCTCGAATTTTTGTATTTAGTTGGGGAAATGTGCGAGAAAGTTCTGAAATAGTATTTTTTTGTTAACTCCTTTAGGAAAAGTTTGTCGCATTTTCCCTTGTAGAAAGTGATAATCTTCAATCGACTGTACTCGATCAATAAGATGATCTGTACCATCAAAATCCGAACCGAAAACGAGATGATTCTCGCACCCTAATTGTAGAAAATAGTGGATATGCTCAAAAAGGTCATTGATGGTAACAACAGATTTATCCGCAACAAAATCACGTACAAATGTCAGACCAACCAAACCATCTTTGGCAACGATCGCTTGTATTTGCCGGTCAGTTAAATTACGCGGATGCGGCATGACCACTCTACTATTGGCATGAGACACAATAATGTGATCTGCAAGTTCTACGGCTTCGTCAAATCCTTGTTCCGATATATGAGCAAGATCTATCCAGGTTTTTGTTTGATTGGCAAGTTCAATTACTTTTCTGCCCAAATCAGTCAGGCCGCAACCACGCTGTTCACCGATCCCATCTACAGCCAGATTCGGATTATTCCAAGACATTCCGATCATTTTTACACCTAACTGTATCAGTGTTCGAAGCTTGAACAATTCATATCCGATGCAATCTAACCCTTCTAATGTGAGTAATGCTCCTTTTTCCTGTAGCTCCAATGATTCCATATCTCTCACCGACTGTACAATTCGAATATTACGATAAGGCTTAATAATTCGTTCATAAAATATATCAATCATATGTAAAGCAACCGTGAATTTAGCCTCTGTCGGCACATGTTCAGGAATATAAATGGCGAAGCATTGCACCTGTGCCGGGCTGTTCATCCACCTTGGGTAATTGACATGTAAACGCTGATCCAGAAAATCGGTATCGTATAACCACATTTTCATTAACGCATCACAATGACAATCTATGAGCATCTTCTACACCTCTGTTAGTAGAATACATAAAAACCTGTTTGTTAAAAAACAAACAGGTTACTATATTTCCTTATTACCTTGGTTCAACAATCAGTTTAATAGCTGTTCTTTCTTCATTATCGATGATAATATCTGTAAAAGCTGGAATACAAATGAGATCGACTCCACTCGGAGCAACAAAGCCACGTGCGATTGCAACTGCCTTCACTGCTTGATTAAGTGCACCAGCACCTATTGCCTGGATTTCCGCTGAACCACGTTCTCGTAATACATTTGCAAGTGCGCCTGCTACAGAATTCGGATTCGATTTTGCTGAAACTTTTAATATATCCATTCCTGGTACCTCCTTCAAATGCTATTGTTATCCCACTTTTACTATATTCATGATAATGAAAGATATTCCATATTATTATGAAGGATAATGGACAAAATTTCAAATTATTCGGTAGTAGCAAGGCTTAAGAAAAGAATGGATGATCATCATTTATTAAGATACGATCCATTTGTTTTGCTTTGCCAGTTGCAGTATCGATATCTATTAATACTCCACTTAATTGTGAACGTCCTGTTTTAGGCACTTCAAACCGAACAGGTAATCCTGTAAGAAATTTTTTGATTACTGATTCTTTTTCCATTCCTAATATTTCATCATATGGTCCTGTCATACCAACATCTGTGATGTATGCTGTACCACCTGGTAATATTCGGTTATCAGCCGTTTGTACATGGGTATGCGTTCCAACAACCACGCTCGCTTTTCCATCGGCGTACCAGCCAAATGCCTGTTTTTCACTAGTAGCTTCCGCATGGAAATCGACAAAAATAAGATTTGTACGTTTTTTTGCTTCGTGAACCAATTGATCCAATTTGCGAAAAGGATCGTCAACGGGCTGCATAAATGTCCGCCCTAATAAATTAATGACAGCAATTTCCTTACCATTCGATTTTATATAGACGATTTCCTTTCCTGGTGTATCTGGAGGTAAGTTTCCTGGACGAACCATATATGTGGCATCATCAATAAAATTAAAAATTTCACGTTTATCCCACGTATGGTTCCCCATTGTTAACGCTTGTGCTCCACATTCCAATAAGCTTTTATAAATTTTTTCTGTTATACCTTTTCCAGCAGCCGCATTTTCCCCATTAATAATCGTGACGTGCGGCTGGTATTTCGCTTTTAATTTAGGTAAATATTCTTGTACCATCGTTCTTCCTGGTGAACCTACAACATCACCAATAAATAAAATCTTCATGAAGTGTTCTACCTTTCTATTATAGTACCCATAGTCTTGCATACAATGTTTCAAAAGTCAAAAATTGCTCATACATCTTATATATGCATCTACCGATAATACGGATTATGTAAACTAGAACTTTTTTTAGTATGGTAATGTTGACAAGAGTATGTGCGTAGCAAAGCTCCGGAAATAGGCTCCGCGTCCTGTGGGCACGGCTTCAGCTAAATTAGGAAAGAAAATTCTTTTCTTTCCTAATTGGATCTTCAGCTCGCGCTGATCCCACGGGAGTCTCCGCCTATTTCCTACGCTTGAGGAAAGTGCTACAACGTATGTAACAGCTAAAAGCAGTCGTGCTAGGCATTGTATTTCATCAAACTAAGATGTAAATCTCGCAGATAGCGCTCCATATCCTAGCTGTTGCATGAATTGTGGAGCTATACATCAGCGTAGGCCAACCACGTAGACTCCCGCGGGACAGGCAGGCGCTGAAGATCCACTTTGTGAAACGATTTTTCTTCACAAAGTTAGCTTCAGCCGTGCCCCGCAGGACGCGAAGTGGTTGGCCGAAGCGATATCCCAGCACATATATTATATCAAAATGATCGCAATGCTAGTTAACATAATCCATATTATGAGAAGCTTTACATTTATTCTGAAGCTAGATTCTATTCTGCTATTTGCCTATGACAAAAAATAGAGAGACTAGAACCTAGTCTCTCTATTTCGCATATTCAACTGAACGAGTTTCTCTAATAACAGTTACTTTGATATGTCCTGGATAATCCAGTTCATCTTCTATTCGTTTTCGAATATCACGTGCGATTTTGGTCGATTCAGCATCATCAATTTCATCTGGTTTGACGATGATACGAATTTCTCTACCAGCTTGAATAGCAAAAGATTTCTCAACGCCAGCGTAGGACTCAGAGATCTCTTCCAGCTTTTCTAATCGCTTAATATAGTTCTCAAGTGTCTCGCTTCTTGCTCCTGGTCGAGCAGCAGACAGTGCATCCGCGGCAGCGACAATAACTGAGATAACAGATGTCGCTTCCTCATCACCATGGTGAGAAGCAATGGCGTTGATTACTATATCATTTTCCTTGTATTTCGTCGCTAGCTCCTTACCGATCTCAACGTGGCTACCTTCTACTTCATGGTCAATAGCCTTACCAATATCGTGTAATAAACCGGCACGTCTAGCAAGTGTTTGATCTTCTCCGAGCTCAGCAGCTAATAGACCGGATAAATAAGCCACTTCTGTAGAGTGTTTTAATACATTCTGTCCATAGCTTGTTCGATATTTTAATCGACCTAATATCTTCACTAAATCAGGATGAAGACCATGAACGCCTATTTCAAAAGTTGTCTGCTCTCCAAATTCTCGAATATATTCATCGACCTCTCGTCTCGATTTATCCACCATTTCTTCAATTCTAGCTGGGTGAATTCGCCCATCTTGCACTAGTTTCTCAAGCGCAATTCGAGCAATTTCCCGACGAATTGGATCGAAACCAGATAAGATAACTGCTTCAGGTGTATCATCAATGATTAAATCAATACCTGTCAGTGTTTCTAAAGTTCGAATATTTCGACCTTCACGACCAATTATTCGACCTTTCATCTCATCATTCGGAAGATTGACAACGGAAACAGTCGTTTCGGCGACGTGATCAGCGGCACAGCGTTGCAATGCAAGCGATAAAATATTTTTAGCTTTTTTATCTGCTTCCTCTTTTGCACGATTTTCAGCCTCTTTAATGATCACTGCTGATTCATGTGTGACTTCTTCTTCGACACGTTGTAAAATAATTTGTTTTGCTTGTTCTGTTGTGTATCCTGAAATCCGTTCTAGTTCTGCTTCTTGCTCGCTTAACATTTCTCCAACTTTGCTTTCCATTTCTTCAATTTGTTGTTGTTTTTCTGTCAGCGAACCTTCTTTTTTCTCTAGCAATAGCTCACGCTTGTCTAGTGTCTGATCTTTACGATTAAGATTTTCTTCCTTTTGCATGAGACGACTTTCAAGCTTTTGAATCTCTGCCCGACGTTCTCTGAGCTCTTCATCAGCTTGTTGACGAATTTTGTGGTTTTCGTCTTTTGCTTCCAGTAATGCTTCTTTCTTTGCAACCTCAGCGTTTTTATAGCCCTCTTCTACAATTTGTTTTGCTAATTCTTCTGCACTCGAAATCTTCTTCTCAGCAATTTGTTTTCGAATCAGATAACCAACAACAATACCGACAAATGTAAGCAAAATGGAGATGACAATGTTATAGTCCATACTTTCACCTCCTCTTGCTATAAACTTGTACAACTGTTTTAAGTCGGCATGTACAATAATACGCATAAAAATAAATAACTGTATAATAGTATGTTTTAATTATACATGTTAATTTTAATCTTCTATGACAAGGATGTCAAGGATTGTAAAGATTTTGCATTCTATTTGTGAATAGCAATAACAAGCAGCAGCATGTCTGCTCCCCATTCAAGTGAACACGTTCAGTCTCTTCTGCAAAAAACCGCAGCCATAAAATGACTGCGGTTTTTTCGATTATTCCTCTAGCAAGCTATCTTGCATTTCTTTATTATCATCCGCTTCTTCACTCGCATCACCGATATCGTAATGCGCACGAATTGCTTGATAGATTTCGTTTAATACTTCTGGGCGTTCTTTCAGGAATTGCTTCGCATTTTCCCGTCCTTGTCCAAGTCTTTCATCATTATACGAATACCAGGCACCACTTTTGACAACGATGTCCAAGTCCGAACCAATATCTAATATTTCACCTGGACGTGAAATACCTTCTCCGTACATGATATCTACTTCTGCTTGCTTGAAAGGTGGTGCCACTTTATTTTTGACAACCTTAATTCTTGTTCTATTCCCGACCATTTCATTCCCGACTTTTAACGTTTCGGCACGTCTTACTTCCAGACGAACAGACGAATAGAATTTAAGAGCTCTACCACCTGGCGTCGTTTCCGGGTTCCCGAACATAACCCCTACTTTTTCACGAATTTGGTTAATGAAGATCGCAGTTGTTTTGGATTTATTAATGGCACCAGACAATTTACGCAATGCCTGTGACATTAAACGCGCTTGAAGCCCAACATGCGCATCACCCATTTCCCCTTCGATTTCTGCTTTAGGTACTAACGCTGCTACCGAATCAATAACAAGCATATCAACCGCACCACTTCGAACAAGTGCTTCAGCAATTTCCAAAGCCTGTTCTCCCGTGTCCGGCTGAGATAGTAATAACTCATCAACATTTACTCCTAGATTTCTCGCATAAACTGGATCAAGTGCATGCTCCGCATCGATAAAGGCAGCCTGTCCACCAGCACGTTGCGCTTCAGCAATGGCATGTAAAGAAACCGTAGTTTTACCAGAAGACTCTGGACCATATATTTCAACAACTCGGCCTCGCGGATAACCGCCAACTCCTAAAGCAACATCGACAGCAATTGACCCACTTGATACTGTTGCAATCTTTTGTTCCGCTTGCTCACCAAGCTTCATGATTGAACCTTTACCGAACTGTTTCTCAATTTGTTTTAACGCCATATCCAAGGCTTGTTTTCTATCACTCACAATTATTCCTCCTTCATATTGCTAATTCTATCTTACAATCTTTTACCCTTTTTCACAAGTAAAAAACGAATAAATGTTCCCGTTTTTTTCAAAAAAATGCGAACCTAAATCAGTTTTTTGACGGTAAAAAAGCATTTCCCCTGTCAAAATCATAGGAAAAATGCTTTTTCTTAAATATTAAAAAATTTGTTTCACTTTTGCAAATGGTAAAACAGTAGTTCATATCCTTTTTTTACCGAACGACTTCGGATCGTTTGCCGGTTTCCTTTAAATTGAAAACGTTCTGTCACGAACTGATTGTTAGCATCACAAATCGAAATGTAAACAGTGCCGACAGGCTGACCTTCTAATTCATCTGGACCAGCAACTCCGGTAAAACTGATCCCTATGTCGGATTGATACAGATGTTTGACCTTTTCTGCCATCGCTTCCGCACAGGCTTTGCTAACGGTACCGTGCTCTGCTAACAAGTTATGATCTATGTTCAGTACCGCCTCTTTTGCTAACGATTGATAGACTACTGCAGCACCATTAAAAACAGCAGATGCACCACCCTCTTCAACAATACTAGAAGCAAATGCACCACTTGTCAGGCTTTCTGCACTGGCTATTTTCAAATTTTGTTGTACTAACTTTGCATACACTTGTTGGGCAATATTTACCTGATCGTAACCATAGAGATACTGACCAACTCGTATTGAAATCTGTGCTTCCACATCGTCAATCAATTGTTCAGCTTCAGCATTATTACTGGCTCTTGCTGTAAGCCTTAAGGCTACTTCCCCTTCAGAAGCTAGCGGCGCAATTGTTGGATTAGTTTGCGCCGCAATGAGGTCACGTAATTCATGCTCAAGTTGTGACTCTCCTATTCCGATAAAACGAAGCATTCTTGAGAAAATCACCGTATTTAACTGCAGTTTTTCTTGTAAGTAAGGTAACACTTCTTCTGCCATAATCGCCTTCATTTCTCTTGGAACACCAGGCATAAACACCCAATTGATTTGCTCATGTTCGACAATGATGCCTGGTGCAATACCAACCGAATTCCGCAAAACCTTCGCCCCTTCAAAAATGTGTGCCTGCTTGCGGTTGTTCGGTGTCATAACACGATTGTTTTTCGAGAAAAATGCTTCCATTTTGTCAATAGTGGATCGATCCTCGACAATTGCCAGCCCTGACAGGTTATGAAAGGCTTCTCTAGTTAAATCATCCTCAGTTGGGCCAAGACCACCGGTTATTAGTATAAGATCTGACCGCTTTTCTGCTTCTTTAAGCACATTGGTCAGTCTGGATAAATTATCGCCCACAACGGTGTGATAATAAACAGAGATTCCTTTATCCGCCAGCTGTTCAGATATCCAGGCAGCATTAGTATTAACAATTTGCCCTAACAAAAGCTCTGTACCTACTGATATCAGTTCCGCCTTTACTTCAGTCATTATTTCGAATCTCCCATCACATGCCAGTTTTTAATAAAATATTCCAAACCAGAAACGATAGTAAAGATTAGCGCAACATACAACAAGATTATATCTACTGGTACGTCAACCGCAGAAAACGGAACATTATGCAGCAATAATACGATAATGGCGAGTATTTGGAAGACTGTTTTTAACTTACCAAGCTGCCCTGCTGCCAATACCACTCCTTCGCCAGCTGCGACTAGTCGTAACCCGGTAACGGCAAATTCACGACTAATAATAATAATCACGATCCAGGCTGGCGCAATTCCTAATTCTACTAACAGGATAAATGCAGCTGACACTAATAATTTATCCGCCATAGGATCAAGGAACTTCCCTAAGTTAGTTACGAGTTGATATTTTCTCGCATAATAACCATCTAACCAGTCAGTAGCCGAAGCAATAGCAAAAATGATAACTGCTGCAAGGTGCGAAATCGGAATCGACTGTTCTGCGACTTCCCAGATCCCCCACTCAAATGGATAAGATAATAGCAATATAAAAATAGGGATTAATAAAATACGTGATAGCGTAATTTTGTTTGGTATATTCATGTTCTCCACTCCTTATGTCGTAAAAACAAACCCTCTTTATTAAGAGAAAAAGAGGGTTTGTCATATTTTCATTGTTTTTCAATGGTAAACCAAGCTTCCTGCACGCCTGCTTGAATATCTTCAGATAATGGGACAGATTGACCATTGATATTAATATTAATATCTTCTGGCGCACCAAACCGCAAATAAAGTTCTTCTATATTTGTTATATCTACTTCGACAGGGCCAGCATCTTTGGTTAACGTCTTATTATAGTAACTTTCACCACTTTGATCCTCAATCTCTAACCAGTTTTTATTATTTGTTGTAATTTCCAGCGTAAGCTGCTCTTCTGAAGTTGTGATCGTATAGTTGCTCTCATCATTTTCATAACTGTCAAGGACTATACCAGTAGTTGGTTCATCGACTTCCGTTTCGTCGACTTGATCGTTTTCCTGGTTTGTACCCTCTTCACTATTGCTTTGCTCTTCACTTTCACCATTGCTTTCTTCGTTGCCTTCCTGTGTTGGAGGAAGCTCTACCTCCTCACCTGCACTGTTGTCATTATTGTCTGCCGGTGTGCTGTTGTTATCATCTTCTTCCCCAAAAATCCCCTGTCGAAACAGCCAGATCATTGCAACAATACCGATGATTAGCAATACCACAATCACACTCGGCAAAAATGAAAAAATAGTCGGGGTTTTCACAGATGTACTGTTCTTTTTACTGCTGTTCACACGTGAAAGCGAAACTTGTTCTTCCTGATCAAAAGGTAAATCTTTTTTATATTCTTCCATTAATTCATCGGGATTTATTCCTAATATCGTTGCATATTCTTTAATAAAAGCCCGTACGTAAAAAGAACCAGGCATAACGTTAAACCGTTCCTGTTCAATTGCATCTAAATAACGTACTTGTATTTTCGTCATGGTTTGGACATCTTGTAATGTCATGTTCTGCCGTTCGCGTTCCTCTTTTAATCTTTCTCCAATACCCATATGTAACACCATCCATAAAATCATTTGTCAATATTACGCTTAGTAAGTTTATTTGTATTCTTACACAATATATATGACGTATCGTATATTCCATTTGTTTCAATATGAAAACAATATATTCTTATCATATCTTAAAATATTCCAATTGAAAAGTGATATTTTATCGAAAAGAAAATTTAATAAAGGTAGAAAGATCCAAGAAGTGAAAAACCCTATAAACCATTATCAGAAATGATTTATAGGGCCAACCGCTAAATTATTTTGAACCTTCGTTTTGAACAAGCTTTACCATAATGTTAGCAATGGCATGCTGCTCTTTTTGATCCGCTGCATTCCATAGGTCACGTAGAATTTTTTCCTGCTCGTTTTTCGCTTGCACTTCTGTTGATAAATAGTTACCAATATCATAGGCAAGTTCTGAAATAGCTGCATTACTGATCCCATTGTTCTGTGCATCATGCAAACGATCACCTAGAAAGTCTTTCCATGAATCAAAATTATCAATAACAGACATGTTCATTCCTCCTTTATCAGCATACATGATTAGCATTCGATTTTACCTCGAAAATTATGCACACAAATAAAGACAAAATATAAAGAAGAAATTAACTAAACGCACCATTTACACCAATTACTTCTCCTTGAATATAGGAGGATTGATCACTGCATAAAAAGCTGACAGCGCCTGCGACATCTTCTGGAAGTCCAGCTCGTTGTAATGGTATGTCTTCTACAAGTTGTTGTTTTTCCATATCTGTTAAATGATTGTTCATTCTGGTATCAATAAAGCCAGGGCTCACTCCATTTACATAAATTTGGCTTGGTCCAAGCTCCTTTGCTAATGCTTTTATAAAAGTATTCTGTGCACCTTTCACAGAAGAATAAGCCACTTCACAGCTAGCACCATGTTGTCCCCAAATGGACGTAATCAATACAATTTTGCCAAATTTCCGCCGAATCATCTCTGGTATGAGCGCACGAGTAATCTTCCATGGTGAAGTAACATGAAGCTGCAGCATCATTTCCATTTCATCATCTGTCATGTCCTGAAATAATCCGTAATAAGCTGCGCCGCTTGTCATTACCAGGTGAGTGATCTCCTCTGGTATATAATCCAGAAAGTAACTTAATCCGGCAGCGGTTGATAAATCGGCCTGGACGCCACCGATTATACAATCATCAGATAACTGCTGACATAATTGTTCTATAGCTGCATGATTCTGGTTGTAGTGTAGGAACAGCTGGTGTCCTTCGCTAGCTAGCTTCATTGCAATAGCAGCTCCTATTTCTCCACTGGCACCAGTAATAATTGTTCGTTTCTCCATAGCAAATCTCTATTCGTTCGGTTTCACAAAGCAAGTGGAAAGTTGTGCTTCAACTATCCAATTTTTTGTGAATTCGACCGTTTCTTCATACGTTAATTGTTCTAGCCATTCTACACTTTCAAAAAAGTCGATTCCAAGCAATTGATAATGGGAGTATTGATTAGCGATAAATTCTAATGAATTCATCGCACGTAATAATTGACCGATTTTTTTCTTTTTAATCCGTTCGAAGCCTTGCTGGTCAATTGGGTTGCTTGACAGTTGCAGCAATTCATCTTTAATAAATTCTGCTAATTTATCCGGATTCTTCGAATTTCCTCCGATGATGCTAAATCCAAAATTACGCTCCAAATGTGATTCACTGCTAAATGATTGGTCAATTAATCCTTCATTGTAGAATTGCTCATACGCTGTACCACTTCTGGAAAATAAATAATCCATGACAATATCCATCATCCACTCTTTTTTCATAAAGGCTTTTGGTTCTTTCGGAATAATGGCCTCTTTAATCCCAACAAGTGCTTTCGGAACTGCTACTGGCATATTAATCGTTTTTTCTTTTTCCGCAACAGCAACAGGCTCATCCGGGAATTTTCTCGTAATCGGATTCGGAGCTGCAAATGTTTTTTGGTCCTGGTTGTTTTTTATCAAGGTCATCGTCTCTTCGGCATCCACATTCCCTGCTACAAATAACGCCATATTACTTGGATGGTAAAACGTATGGTAGCAGGTGTACAAATCATCTTTCGTTATGTCTGCAATCGATTCGACGGTACCAGCAATATCAATTTGAACAGGGTGTTTATGATACATGCTTTTGATCGTACCAAAAAAGGCGCGCCAGTCTGGTTGATCATCATACATTTTAATTTCCTGTCCAATAATCCCTTTTTCCTTCTCAACAGATTGTTCAGAAAAATAAGGATCTTGAACAAAGTCAATCAATGTCGTTAAGTTCTCCTCTATCTTAGCAGTAGCGGAAAATAAATAAGCGGTTTTCGTAAAAGAAGTAAACGCATTAGCGGATGCACCAAGCTTTGAAAAATCTTGAAACACATCGCGGTCTTCTTTCTCAAATAATTTATGCTCAAGAAAGTGTGCGATCCCATCTGGTACTGTTTGAATATCCTGCTGATTCAACGGAACGAAACTTTGATCAATGGAGCCATAATCAGTTGTAAAGATAGCGAATGTTTTTGCCATTTCCTTTTTTGGCAGAATAAATACACGTAATCCATTCGGTAATGTTTCTTGATAAATTGATTCGGCAGTTTGCTGATATTGTTTATGCTTCATTTTGCTCGGCCTCCTTGCTAGTTAACAAGTAAATCATATCTAATTCAATCTTCTTCGCTACCTGCACCACTTGTTCTCTCGTCACAGCCTTCACATCGTTTAATAATTGCTCTGGAGAGAGAGTAGATTGTGCCAGAACACGTTGATAATGCAGTTCAATCATACCTTGCGGGTTATCAAGTGTTTCACGTAATTGATTGATAGTCATTTCTTTCGTTTCAGCCAGTTGATTGTCCGTGAAATCACCAGCCCTCATCTGCTCCATTTGTTCAAGAATTATGTCTCTTGCTTTCTGATATTGATCAGGAGCAATCCCGCTAAACACGAACATGAGACCTTTATGACTTTCTATTCTGGAAGCGGCATAATAGGCCAAGCTGTGCTTTTCACGCACATTCATAAATAGCTTAGAGCTTGGGAACCCACCAAATAATCCATTGAATACATGTAAGGAGGCATATGCTGGATCACTGTAAGTAATACCAGTCCGATAACCAAAATGTAATTTGGCTTGCTGAATATCGTCAGATTCTACAAGCGTCTGATCATTCCCTCCGCTTTTAACAGGGCTATTCTCGATCTTTCGTTGCTGTCTTTCTGTAATCAGGGAGGACATACGATCCTCTATCTGCAAATCATTTATATCGCCAACAACAAATACATCCAAATGATCCTGTTTGAGTATGTCCTGGTAATACGCAAAAAGATTTTCTGCGGTGATCTGATTCAGATCTTCCTCATAACCATGCACTCGCAAATGATACGCTTCGTCTTTACACATTTCTTCAATCATTCGGGTATTTGCATAACTCATTTTATCTTCTTTCAATGCCTCGATTTTACTTAGTAAGGTCTGCTTTTCCCTTGCAACAATGCTTGAGTCGAAGGCTTGTGCATCTACCTTTGGATGGTAGATGACTTCTTTAAGAAAAGAAATCGCTTCATCAAGCAGATTTTCTGACCCAGCGATATATTGTTCGTTTGGCAATTCTAAACGTATGGTAAGAATGTGGTGTTCTCCTTTTTTACTGCTGTCTATCGACAGTACTGTACCATACAATTCATCTAAGTGCTGTCTAAGCTGAATAGCTGTAGGATAGCGACTTGTACCTTGTTGCAGCACGTAAGGTAACAGTGCTCTTTTCGTCACATGCTCCCTCGCTAACTTGGAAGTGAACTTTAACGACACGTGAATCGTTTTAAACTTCTTTGTATGTAGTAAATGTAAATCATAACCGTCTTTCGGGATAATCTTTTCGATTGTATCTGCCATAACTAAACCCCTTTGTCATTTTAGTCTCTTGTATATTCTATCAAAAATACTAAGTATTATGCTAATTGACAAGCCTGGCCATCTTTTATTCTTTCGTGCAGAGTCAGACAACGGACTAACAGTACAAAAATGAACAAAAAACCTGTCTTTTCATGAACCCATTAACAAGGTATGCATAATGTTAACTAAATACGCTTTAGTGAGGTTCTACAACGTTAGAAACAGCTAAAGCAACAGTGCTATGCATATAGTATAGAGAATGAAGCAGATATTATGGATCGTCACATGAGGATACCAATCAATACGCTATCTCATGCCTCCATTGTAGATCTAAACCTTAGCGCAGACCAACCACGTAGACTCCCACGGGATCAGCGCGAGCTGAAAATCCACTTTGTCTGTCACTGTGTCCACAAGTATCGCTTCGAAGTGAGCTTCCTCGGAACAAGGAAGAAAAGAAGTAGTGCAAGTAGTAGCCTAACTGAATCCGTACCCGCGAAGTGGTTGGCTGGAGCACACACAATATATCAACAAAGCTAGTTACATAATCTGCATTATAAGCAGGTTTTATAAAAAAACCGAGCGAATTGGCTCGGTTTTGTTGTTATCCTTGTGCAGGCGTTACATTCTTTTTCTTAATACGTAAAAACTGAATACATCCGCTCTAAAAAAATTAGCAGAATATAAAACAGGTTCATTATCTTTTGTATAGTGCATTTGTCTCAATAATAACAGTGCCTGATCTGGTTCACAATTTAAAATTGGTGAAATTCGTTCATGATAACCAATTGGTTCGATATAAGCGATGGCGTAATCAATTTCTTTCTTAGCAAATGTCTTTAATGCTTGAAAGATTGATTCCTGCCGCTGAATTTGTTCCACTGGTAAAATCCGGTGATCTATCCTGTCGATACAATAAACCACTGGCTCGCCGTCAGCCGTCCTAACTCGTTCCAATTGAGCAAATTTTTCGATTTCTACAGGATCGAAACGTCGTTTGTCCTCATCAGTCGGCTCAGTAAGCTCGGCAGATATATACTGCACTCCAGGCTGTTTACCTGATTGTTTGATCATTTCCGTCACACTGCCCAGCTGTTCAATTCCTGAAGACAGAATTGGCTGTGCATGTACAAACACACCGACGCCAGGCCGATGGATGAGGATATTTTCTTCTTGCAGAATAGAAACGGCCTTTTGTATTTCTTTTCTTGGAACACCTAAATCTTTCGCTAATTCGTATTCTGTTGGTAATTTTTCCTTTTCTTTGTAGTAACCATCTTCGATCAGCTTTTTAATATGCTGTACGACAGTAACTGCTGAATCAGTATTTAAATTAGATATCATAGCGTCCCCCAACCCATTCTATATCCAATGTAATTTTGTATTACAAATAAATATAACACTTTTAATTCAAAATATAAAGAATATTTCTGAGTTTGATTGAATGGATTAGAATATTTCCTTAAGTTGAATGGGTTGGCTGATCATCTGCTGGCTGACTTTGTAAGACCGTTCTTGGTTTTGAACCTTCGTATGGTCCCACTATTCCTCTATCCTCCATCGCATCAATCAGACGTGCTGCTCTTGTATATCCGATGCGGAAACGACGTTGCAGCATGGATACACTTGCGCTTTGCATTTCTAATACCAATTGAACAGCATCATCATATACATCATCATCTACTTCTTGCATCACTTCCGTTTCTTCCTCAGGAATCATTTCATCTTGATATTGCGCTTTTTGCTGTTCCACACAATGATCAACTACTCGTTCAACCTCATCATCGGACAGGAACGCACCTTGGATTCGCACCGGTTTTGATAATCCAACTGGAATAAATAGCATATCGCCTCGGCCTAATAATTTCTCAGCACCACCAGAATCCAGAATCGTCCGTGAATCTGTTTGGGAAGAGACACTGAAAGCGATTCGTGAAGGAATGTTTGCTTTAATGACACCTGTTATGACATCAACTGACGGTCGCTGTGTTGCAATAATTAAATGAATGCCAGCGGCACGGGCCATTTGTGCTAATCTGGTTATGGCATCCTCCACTTCGTTCGAAGCTACCATCATCAAGTCCGCAAGCTCATCGACAATAACGACGATATATGGCAATTGAGGTTGCTGTTCTTCTGCATCAGCGTTATAACGCTTAATATATTCGTTATAACCTTCGATATTTCGAGTCCCTGTTTCGGAAAATAAGTCATACCTTCTTTCCATTTCAGAGACGACTTTCTTTAAGGCACGTGATGCTTTTTTAGGGTCGGTTACGACTGGCGTCAGCAAGTGTGGAATCCCATTATAAACATTCAACTCTACTTTCTTCGGATCAATCATCATCATTTTCACTTCATGAGGCTTGGCCCTCATCAAAATACTAGTAATAATACCATTAATACAGACACTCTTACCACTTCCAGTTGCACCAGCAACTAGAATATGCGGCATTTTATTTAATTCAGCTATAACAGCTTCACCGGCAATGTCTTTACCTAAAGCGAAGCCGAGCTTGTTTTGCACCTGGTTTTTCTTCGATTCTAGTACTTCTCTCAAGGTAACCATAGCGGTTTCTTCATTTGGCACTTCAATACCGACAGCCGACTTTCCTGGAATTGGTGCCTCAATTCGAATATCTTTGGCAGCTAAGGCTAATGCCAAGTCGTCGTGTAGGTTAACAATCTTGCTTACTTTCACCCCTGCCTCCGGATACACTTCATATTTGGTTACAGATGGTCCGACATGTACTTTTGTTACTCGTGCCTTAACTCCGAAACTTTGGAATGTTTTCTCTAGTTTACGAACAACTCGTTGGATATAGGTTTTTTCTTGTTGTTTTCCAAAGTTTTTCGGAAGTTCTAATATATTCATAGTCGGTAACTGATAATCCTGATTCTCAAATTCAGTTGTCGGTAATTCCTCAGATGCCGTGGAAGTGCTCCATTGTTCATCAGGTGTTTCCCCATCATTCTTGATGCTGTCTTGTGCCGTTTCAGAATCTGATACACTAGGCGGTTCCGGTTCGATTACTTCCAGTTCATCTTGCGCATAGGCAATGGCCGGCATCTCTTCTTCCGTGTGCTGTTCTTCTTTCGGAGATTCCTGGTCTTTCTTTTCAAGTTTCTGCTGTTTTTGTTTACTTGACCAATCAGAAAGTCGTTCCTTGTTGTTTACCAAGCCCACTCGTAATCTTTGAAACCCCTTTGCAAAAACATCGCCTAAAGAGAGATTACAAAAAATAATGACACCTATAATCATGGAGAAAAACGCTAGTATGTAAGCGCCAGCTTTAGCAAACAGGAAATAACTGATCGCAAATAATAAAGCAGCATACATTCCCCCACCTAGATATGCCTCACTTCGCTGTCCTTGGAGATATTCGGTGTAATACGTAAAGGACGTACCAATAATCGATGAATTATTCTCAGGGAAAACTGTTGATGTATGTGTCCATAACAACAGGCCTGTCAATATTAAAAATGTTCCCACCCATTTTCTCGTCTTCAACTCGGGCCATTTTCGTTTGATCATCACAAATAAACCTAAAAATAAGAAAAATAATGGTACAATAAAATACCAGGTCCCGAAGAAAAAACGAAAGACATTCTCTAATAAAGAAGAAACTGCTCCTTCATCAATCAGAGATGCACCACTTCCAAAAATAGCTAGGAAAATAAATAAGAGGCCGATCAGCTCTTTTTTTATATTAGCTTTTAACGATTGCTTCTTTTTCCTTTTTTTTCGTTTAGCCATCTCATACACTCCTCAAATTTCAAACCTAACCAACAAGTCTTGTTATGTATGAAACACCCTTGCTTGTTTGACTCAGCAAGGGTGCCCTTTTATCTATCACCTTTACCATTATAGCATAGTTTGTGCAATAGAACGAATATTCTATTTGTACTATTTTAGCTTGTCGAGATGATTGTACCAGGTGTGAATTGTTCATGAAGATAATCACTTGGATTGGTAGATAATAATTGGATTAGTCGAAGATCTCCGTTTTCCAATCGTTCAGCATAGCATGGCCGTGCCTGATAAGTTATCAGTTCATACTGTTGATAATCAGCATCTGTCACATGTATATCTTCATAGGAAAGTGGTGTATAAAGAATCACTGGATCATCTCCTGTGACTGTTTATTTTGCTCAATCAATTCATTTAATTTCGACATCGCACCGCTAATACCGCCAACTTCATTTATCAATCCATATTCCACTGCATCTGCACCAACGACATTAGTACCAATATCTCTTGTTAAATTACCTTTATCGAACATAAGATCTTTAAACTTTTCTTCTTTAATATTAGAATGGCTTGTGACAAATTGGATGACACGCTCCTGCATTTTATCAATATACTCAAATGTTTGCGGTACACCAATCACGAGACCAGTTAATCGGATCGGGTGAATGGTCATCGTTGCAGATGGTGCGATAAAGGAATAATCCGTAGCGACTGCAATTGGAACACCGATTGAATGACCTCCACCTAACACAACAGATACGGTCGGTTTGGATAACGACGCAATCATTTCTGACAAGGCTAAGCCTGCTTCCACATCGCCACCTACGGTATTAAGAATGACCACTAACCCTTCAATTTTTGGATTTTGCTCAATTGCAACAATTTGTGGGATCAAGTGCTCATATTTGGTTGTTTTATTTTGTGGCGGTAACTGAACATGTCCTTCGACTTGTCCAATAATCGATAATACATGAATATTAGAATCTGGCGCATTGGGAACCGAAGATTGACCAAGCTGTTGGATTTTTTCCACCAGTGAAGAGGATGTTGATTCTTTTTCATTTGGTGATTGTTTTTCGTTCATAGCTAACGACCCCTTTTCTCCATATTACTATGTAGTATGAACGAGCTAGCTGATTTCATTCTAATCCGTATAAAAAGAAGGATAAATTCCGTTTATTAGACATATGAATATGGATACACAGGAGATAAAGAGAAGGTAACCATAAGTCGACAATAATCGTTTGGAGAAGCCTAAACCCGCCTGTCCCAAAACAAACTAATATAATATAGCTACCTATAATATTGATTATGTCAACTAACTGCTTAATGGTAATTTTGAAATGATTCATGTGCTTGCACCGCTCCAGCCAACCACTTCGTGTCCTGCGGGGCACGGCTGAAGCTAAGATGCAGACTCTACACCTTATGTAAGAGTTAGCATATGGAGTGTAATCAACCATATTTATAAATTAAATATATAAAACAATATGCCTAGCACCACTGCTTTTAGCTGTTCCATCGTTGTAACACTTTACTGAAGCGTAGGAAATATGCGGAGACGTCAGCGCGAGCGGAGGATCCACTTTGTCTGTGCCTGTGTCTACAAGTATTGCTTGGAGTAGGCTTCCTCACCACAAGGCAGCAATGAAGTAGTGCAAGTAGTAGCCCAGCTGAAGCCGTACCAGCCGGACGCAGAGTGGTTGGCTGGAGCGAAATCCTTGCACATAATACATTTCAAAATGGTCATATCGATAAAATTGCTAGTTGACATAATCCGTATTATAAGAATCTACACTTTTATTTTCTCAGTCTTAAGCGGCTTTTATGAGGTTATTATATACTCTCTTTGCTTTGCTTATAAAAAAGAGCAATCTAAATTAAAGTGTACCTGCTGGAAGGAACATTTTAAGTAAGAAAGCTCTTTTTGATCACTTCTTTATATAGTATAGATCTTACTGTAATTTTTTTACTGAACAGAGTCAAGAACTCTGAACAAGTTCTGCTCCTCGAACGGAGAGAGAGGTACTAAAGGTAAACGAACAGAACCTACATCAATATCTTTATATTTCAAAGCCGATTTGACTGGTGAAGGAGATGGTGCCATGAACAATGCACGCATAATCGGTAACAATTGTCGATGAAGCTGAGCGGCTTCCTTTACGTTGCCTTGCTCATATAACATAATCATCTCTTTCATTTCTTTTCCGATAATGTGAGAAGAAACAGATACGATTCCTGTTCCACCGATTGATTGAATTGGCAACGTTAACGAATCATCGCCACTGTACACAGTAAAGTCTGCTTCCACTTGGTTAAGAATAGAAGCGATACTGTCAAGGTCACCTGTCGAATCTTTTATAGAAACAATATTATCTATTTGAGAGAGCGCAACTACTGTCTCTACATTCAGTCGCACAACTGCTCGTGAAGGAATGTTATAAAGCATAATTGGCAGCTTGGTCTGACCCGCAATCGCTGCAAAATGCTGGTACAATCCTTCCTGATTCGGTTTGTTGTAGTATGGAGTGACTATTAACGCCCCGTCAACTCCTAATTGCTCCGCCTCTTTCGTTAATTCAATTGAGGCCTGTGTATTATTACTCCCTGTACCCGCAATAATAGGTACACGACCGTTTACTACCTTAATGACATGTTGAAACAGGTCTATTTTTTCTTGGTGGCTTAACGTAGGGGATTCCCCTGTAGTTCCGGCGACAACAAGACCATCTGTACCAGACGCAATTAAATGTTCCACTAATTGTGTCGTTATATTAAAATCAATTTGATTATGCTTATCAAAAGGTGTCACCATTGCGGTTAACATTCTTCCGAAATCCATAATGTCACCATCTCCTTTCCAATCTCCTTCACCTAATTTTACAAGTATTAACGATTCAAAGCAGATTTAGTACTGTATCGTTTGCTGTATGTTAGGACTAAATGGCTTCTTTATATAAATGGCGATCATAATTATGCCATGAAATGACGATTTCATCAATAGATTTTCGCAATTAATTTTCTAAATCAAATGCCACATGTAACGCATTTAATGCGGACTCCAAATGCTTACTTTGAATTAGCACCCAAATAGTCCGGTGACTATCAGCTGATTGCAATATTGGAATATCTTTATTAGTCAAGGTCTGAACAATTTTTGACGTGACGCCAGGTACTCCTGACATCCCTGCACCTACCAGTGAAACTTTCGCACAGTCTTTATTAAATTCCGGCTGCAGACCTAAAGATTCCAGTACTTTTTTAGCAAGTATTTCGTCTCGTTCAAAAATAGTATAAATAACACCATTTGGTGAAATGTTGATAAAGTCCACCGATATACCCGCTTCAGCCATTGCTTTAAAAACTTTGACATGAATTTGTTGTGGTTCTTTTAATTCTTTAATCTTAATTTGCGTAATATGATTAACATATGCAATACCTGTAACCAAACGATCCTGTACACTGCCAGGATATTCAGAATCTGACAGATTTGTAATCAGTGTTCCTTTATCTCTAAGCATGGTTGAACGAACCCGGATTGGCACATTCGCTTGCATTGCAATTTCTACTGCACGTGGATGAATTACTTTAGCACCTTGATAGGCCAAATTACAAATTTCTGTATAAGAAATAGCATCTAATCGTTTCGCATTTGTGACAACTCGCGGATCTGCTGTCATAATCCCGTTTACATCAGTGAAAATATCTACATATTCAGCATCTAATGCTGCCCCTAAGGCAGTGGCAGAGGTATCGCTCCCTCCCCTGCCAATGGTTGTCACTTCATACTTCTCTGTTCTTCCTTGAAAACCGGCTACTACAACTACCTGATGGTCGGTTAACAATTGAAAGAGATGATTGGATTCGACAGTTTTAATTTGGGCATTTGTAAAGGTGTCTGTCGTGATGATTCCAGCTTCACCACCAGTAATACCTACTGCATTAATATTTCGTTTTAATAGTTCATGCGAGAATACCGTGGCAGAGATGGTTTCCCCACAAGACATTAGTAAATCTTTTTCTTTATTGCTTAACGCCGTATCATTCCCATCAATTAAGGATAATAATGAATCCGTCGAATATGGATCAGGAAAACGCCCCATTGCAGACACAACAACTACTACTTTAAAGCCTTCTCGTAATGCATCCTCAATATGATGTACCGCGTGTTCCCTCATTGTTTTATCTTTTACTGATGTTCCACCGAACTTTTGAACCAATACCCGCATTATTACACCTCTTTTACTTACTTAGCCAGTTATTTTTAATTAGAGACTCAGCGATTTGTACAGAATTCCAGGCAGCACCTTTTAATAAGTTATCAGATACAACCCATAAATGGAATCCTTTCTCATTATCTAAGTCTTTACGGATACGGCCAACAAATACATCACTTTTACCTGCTGCTTCTAAAGGCGTAGGGTAAACCTGATTTTCCGGGTCATCTTCTAATACGATGCCATCTGCTCTCTTAATTGCTTCTTTCAATTGTTCTGCCGTCACACCTCCGTTGTTAACTTCTACATAAACACTTTCTGCATGTGAAGTAAAGAATGGTAAACGTACACAAGTAGCAGCCACTTGAATTGCCTCATCATGCATGATTTTTTTCGTTTCATTGATCATTTTCATTTCTTCAAATGTATAGCCATTCTCTTGAAAGACATCGATTTGCGGCAATGCATTAAAGGCAATCGGATAATGCTTCTTTTCTCCGGATACAGGTAACAGATCCGCTTGCATTTCTTCACCCTCTAAGAAAGATTTTGCTTGATTACGAAGTTCATCTACTGCTTCGTTACCAGCACCAGAAACAGCTTGATAAGTGGAAACAATCACTCTGGTTAAACCAAATTGCTCTTGAACTGGTTTTAATGCCGCCACCATTTGGATAGTCGAACAGTTCGGGTTAGCAATAATTCCGTTATGCTGTTGGATATCTCCTTCATTAACTTCTGGTACAACTAATGGTACTTCAGGATCCATACGGTAAGCACTCGTATTATCTACTACTACTGCACCACGTTTCACCGCTTCTGGTGCTAGTTTCTTAGATACGGAACCGCCAGCAGAAAACAGTGCAATATCTACACCTTCAAAGCTTTCAGGTGTTGCTTCATGCACCGTATACGTATTCCCTTTAAATTCTACTTGTTTCCCTGCAGAACGTTTTGATGATAATAAAAGTAATTCTTTTATAGGAAAGTTCTTTTGCTCCAATGTTTCTAACATTTTTACACCTACTGCACCGGTAGCTCCAACCACCGCTACATTATATTGTTGTTCTGTTGTCATGTTATTAGTCCCCTTCCATTGCGCTACTATTTATTTGATTGACTAGTTAATCATAACATATATTGCGTTTTTCTTTAATTAATTCACCATATTACTTTTTGTTTCGTTCAATAATTACTGGTTGAAACTGTTTGAATTCTAAGGCGTGCTGAACCGTTTCGGGAATTAATGTCATATCCGACACCATAGAATTGGGTTTCTTAACGGGATCATCCTGACCAAACGGAACAAAGTACATAAGCTTCGTTGCCATCAATCTCATCAAGTTGACGCCGTTAAGTCCTAGAGCATCATTTGTTGATACCCCGATTACTACAGGGTTTCCATTTCTGATTGTTGCTTTTGTAGCCATTAGTACTGCACCGTCCGTAATAGCATTTGCTAATCTGCTCATTGAATTACCTGTTAATGGAGCTAAAACCATCAAATCTAAAGGCTCTATCGGTCCAAGAGGCTCTGCATCAACAATTGTAGCAATTGGTTCTCTTCCTGTAATTTCTCGAATTTGATCCATATGATCCGCTGCTTTACCAAATTTACTATCCGTGTCTTTAAATGTATTCGAAACTACTGGCACTATTTCCGCCCCTAAATCAATTAATTTTTCCATTTGAGGAAAAACCGCTGCATAAGTACAATGAGATCCTGTTAAACCAAAGCCGATTTTTTTCCCTTTTAAATCCATCTAAATACCTCCTATACTGTCTTAAATATGCCAAAATTCTTAGCAAAAACATGGGCTTACGATATATGCCCATTATATGCCCAGAAGGTTTAGGTGTTACTTTCAGGAAGCAAATAGTAATTTGGCAATGGTGTTAGCGAGTATTTCTCCAGCGGTTTTCGGAGCTACCATGCCCGGCAAGCCTAATGCATGGATAGCCTCGATCCCCCTTGTTTTGGCGAAATCAAAATCAATACCACCTGGTTTTGAAGCTAAATCGATAATGATTGCTTGATTATTCATTTTTTCCAACAATTTCTTATCCACTACTTTCGCTGGAATAGTGTTGATTAATATTTGACAATCATCCATATAATCTTCTACTTGCGCTAAGTGATATGCTTGCCATCCTTTTTCATAAATTCTTGCCAGTTCTGATTCATCTTTAGAAATAACGGACACATTTGCTCCAAGTCCTGCAAAGCTGCTTGCTGTTGTCTGACCTACCCGGCCAAATCCAAAAACAAAAACATTGGCATGATGAATCGTAAAATCGGTATGTTTAATAGCGAGCATGATCGCTCCTTCTGCTGTTGGAATCGAGTTGTAGATCGCAACGTCATCTCTATTCATTAGTGTTTCAAGGGAAAGGTTATACTTATTAATATAGGTATCGAGTTTCGAAGTGGCAATTCCGGTGAATATTTTACAGTGGGATGGTAATGATTTAAACCATTCTTCCGTCAGTTGAATCTTCTCACCAGAAAACATCGTTTCTACAAAACCATTGTCATCTATGCCTGTTATAGGCAAAATAATACCATCTAATTGTGATGTTACTAGATTATCTATTGTCGATTGCATTACACCAGTATAGCTTTGTTCAACCTGATCAAAGCCTAGAATCTGAATTCTGAGATCATCTATCTTATTAAGCGCATGAATTAAAGGCAAATATCGCGCATCGCCCCCAATAATTGCAATGTTTTTTTTCTTTTGCATGTTGTCACCTCACCATTATCTATACAATTCCAATTCTAACTTATCATATGTAAACACGGTACAGAAGTGAAGAGGCAAATATCACAGGTTTTGAAGAGAAATTGCGATTTTACAGTTTTTTTTATGGACGTTGTAAAAAATAGCTTTTTAGGTCCTTCATCACAACTCTTATAGAGAAAATTATGTTTCTTAAGAAAAAACGGACTTCCTTCCCCGCCCTAACCTAACAAACTATATAAAGCTACCTATAATACGGATTATGTAAACAGTAGATTAGTGGTAATCTTGGAATTATTCATACGCTAAGACATCGCTCCGGCCAACCGCTTCGCGTCCTTCTGCGGGACACGGCTGAAGCTAGCTACTACTTGAACTGCTTCTTCACTGCCTTGTGCCGAGGAAGCCTGCTTCGAAGCGATACTTGTAGACACTGGCACAGACAAAGTGGATCTTCAGGACGAGGAGTATATTTCCGGAGCTTTGTTATGCAGATAAAACATGTCAAAATTACCACATTGCCATTCCACTTTACATAATCCGTATTATAAGAACCCAAATTCCTTCTAGGGCATGATTCTGCAATTCGTCTTTATAAATGTAATTATATAGTTTCTTTGCTTATCCAATAAAAAAACGAAGCTGCTAGGGCTTCGTTTTACACTTCATCTGTTTGAACTATGATCATATCGTCCCCGACTTTTTTGATTTGTTTCCATTTAATTCGGGAATATGATTCGGATTTTCTTAAGCCAAACATACTGTACTGCGGGATAGTAAAGGATAATATTTGACCTGTTTTTTCATCTATCTCAAGATCGGTCTGTCCTAATACTCCCAACCTCGAACCGGTTGTTAAATCAATTAATTCCTTACTGCCCAAATCGTTAAAACGCATCCTCTTTACCTCCAATCTAGATATTAGGAGAAATAACTGCGATAGCCGATTGATCAGCCTGCAACCTGTGAAGAATTGCCTCTACATCCTCTAATCGAACACGATCAATTTGATTCATATCTTGTTCTAATGACGGATGATCGTGTAACAATAACTCATTTCTTGCATTTCTGCTCATTTTACTATTCGTACTTTCCAGGCTAAGCATGTATAAACCTTTCAACTGCTCCTTACTGATTCCCCATTCTTTTTCAGTCAGACCACCTGTTCTTAGCTGATCCGTTACAGTGAAAATTTTATCTTGCACATGTTCCAATTGATGTTTAGATGTTCCTGCATAAATAGTTAAGAGACCACTGTCGATAAAAGCACTGTGATAAGAAAAGATCGAGTACGCCATCCCGTCTTTCTCACGGATTTCTTGAAACAGTCTGGAGCTCATACTTCCTCCTAACACATTGTTAACGATCATCATTGCATGTATCGATGTGTCTGTGACATCTACTCCATTAAAACCGATACAAAGGTGCGCTTGTTCCGTCTCTTTCTGAAACATCGCTTTACCTGTATGAAATGCAGGTGTAATAAGCTGCTCTTGATTTGATGTTAACGTACTTGTTTCAAATTGCAGATATTCTTCGACAGTATTCATAAAATTTTGATCTGTGTTGCCAGCTATTGAAATGACTATATTATCTGGCCGATAGTATTGCTGCATATAACTGGATAGTTGCTGCTTGGTTAATTCCCCCACAGTTGTTTTGGAACCAAGTATCGGTTTCGCCAGCATGTGATCCTGATAGATCAGCTCATGTAGTTTGTCGTGGATGATATCGTCTGGTGTATCCTCTGTCATATTGATTTCTTCTAGAATAACTTTCTTTTCCCTGTCCAATTCGATGGAATCCAAATTCGAATGAAGGATCATATCTGCTAAAATCTCAATTGCCATGTTCTGATGTGTGTCGAGTACCTTCGCATAATAACAAGTATATTCTTTAGACGTGAATGCATTTATTTCTCCGCCTATTCCGTCGAAAGCCTCAGCAATTTCCTGTGGAGTATGGTTTTTTGTTCCTTTAAACAACATATGCTCAATAAAATGAGATATGCCATTTGATAACTCTGTTTCATTACGCGATCCTGTTTTTACCCATATACCAATCGTAATGGATCGAACTGTTGTAATTTGCTCCAATACGATCCTTAAACCATTCTGGCATTCCTTTCTATGTAACAAATGAAATCCTCCTAAACCTTTATTAATTCTATATTTCTTTTATTACCATTTCAAACGTATATATACCACTTTAGTTAACATAATGTAGATTATGTCAACTAGCGAGTGGTAATTTTGAAATGATTCATGCGCTTGGCATACCACTCCGGCCAACCACTTAGCGTATGCGTAACATATTTCTGGAGCTTTGCTACGCACTTAAAACATTTCAAAATAGCTAAATTGTTATACAGTTACACTTTACATAATCTACATTATAACTAACCATACTTTTACTTCAAATTGATTGGAAGTGTGTTTATGAGCTTAAAAAAAAGAAACTGGTTAGCCAGCTTCTTTTTTGTTTAATCGTTTTGTTTTTGTGCTTTTTCGTCGATAAGAACTGCTTTTCTGGACAGATTCACGCGGCCTTGACGATCGATTTCTTTTACTTTCACCATGATTTGGTCACCAATCTTAACGACATCTTCGACCTTGCCAATGCGTTCTTCTGCCAACTCAGAAATATGCACAAGACCTTCTTTTCCTTTAAACAATTCAACAAAAGCGCCGAATTTCTCAATACGTTTTACTGTACCTAAGTACATCTGGCCAGCTTCCACTTCCCGTACGATATCTTCAATTAACTGTTTCGCTTTGTTGTTCATTGTCATATCCGTTGAGGAGATAAAGACATGTCCATCTTGTTCGATATCAATTTTGACACCTGTTTCTTCGATGATCTTGTTAATCTGTTTACCACTTGGTCCAATGACATCACGGATTTTATCAGGATTAATTTCCATCGTAAGAATTTTCGGTGCATAATCAGAAAGTTGCTCTTTTGGTTCGTTAATTGTCTCTAGCATATGAGCAAGGATATGCATACGCCCTTTTTTCGCTTGTGTTAGAGCTTCTTCTAAAATTTCGCGAGACAGACCATCAATTTTAATATCCATTTGCAGTGCAGTAACACCTTGCTCAGTACCAGCTACTTTAAAGTCCATATCCCCTAGGAAATCTTCCATCCCTTGAATATCACTTAAAATCGTGTAGTCTTCACCGGATTTGACAAGACCCATGGCAATACCTGCTACAGGTGATTTAATTGGGACACCAGCATCCATCATTGCTAATGTACTGGCACAAATACTGGCTTGCGATGTAGAACCATTGGATTCTAATACTTCTGATACAAGACGAATCGTATATGGAAATTCTTTTTCATCTGGAACTACTTTTTCTAGTGCGCGCTCGCCTAGAGCACCGTGACCAATCTCACGACGACCTGGACCACGAATCGGACCTGTTTCCCCAACACTGAAGGATGGGAAATTATAATGATGCATAAACCGTTTGGATTCTTCTGCATCTAATCCGTCTAGAATTTGTACATCTCCCAATGCACCTAGTGTACAAATGCTTAAAGCTTGTGTTTGTCCACGAGTGAATAATCCGGATCCGTGTGTACGAGGTAACACACTGATTCTTGATGAAAGTGGTCTGATTTCGTCAATTTTTCTTCCATCAGGACGAACCTTTTCTTTCGTGATCAATCGACGTACTTCTTCTTTGACAATCTTATCAAGAACAGCAGACACTTGTTTCAGTTTGTCTTCCGTTCCATCATCTTCTTGTTCTTCATATTCTGCTTTAATGTCTGCTTTCACTGCATCAATTGCTTCTTCACGAGCATGCTTTTCTTGTACTTGGATCGCTTCAACAAGACGTTGCTTCGCTTTCGATTCAACTTCTTCCACAATTGCTGCATCTAAGTCAAACAGTTTAATTTCCATTTTTTCAACTTGTAATGCTGCAATGATTTCCTCTTGAAAAGCAATCAGGCGTTTAATTTCTTCATGACCAAACATGATGGCTTCCAGCATGATTTCTTCCGGTACTTCATTCGCACCAGCCTCCACCATGTTAATCGCATCTTTCGTACCCGCTACTGTTAAGTCGATATCGCTTTTTTCACGTTCATCTAGTGTCGGGTTAATAATGAATTGCCCATCTACTCGTCCTACAACAACCCCTGCAATAGGACCACCAAATGGAATATCCGATACACTTAGCGCAATGGAAGAACCGATCATTGCCGCAATTTCTGTCGGTAAATTCTGATCCACACTCATCACTGTACTGATGACCTGCACTTCATTTCGGAAACCATCTGGAAATAAAGGACGAATCGGACGATCAATCAAACGGGAAGTCAAGACAGCTTTTTCACTAGGACGACCTTCACGCTTAATAAAACCACCAGGAATTTTACCTACCGCATATAAACGTTCTTCATAGTTAACGGTTAATGGGAAAAAAGGTAAGTCCTTTGGTTCCTTTGATGCAGTTGCTGTTGCCAATACTGCTGTATCACCGTAGTGCACCATACATGCACCGTTTGCCTGTTTCGCCAATTCTCCAACTTCCACACGGAATGGTTGGCCGGCAATTTCAGTTGAAAATACTTTCTTTTCCTCTGCCATTATAGAACTCCTCTCAAAACAACTATACTTATAGCCACTAATTGCTATTTTAGCATGTTGTTGGTACATATGTAACTAGTAGCATTTATTAAATCAATCCAGTATGTCTATAGTATTTTCTAAATTCCTAAGGATTAATCAAATAAACTTATTTTTTTGCATACAGAAAAAGCGGGATGACTCCCGCTTTCCTTGACTTATCGACGTAAGCCTAATTTTTGAATTAGAGTACGATAACGCGCAACATCTTTATTACGTAGGTAATTTAATAAGTTACGACGTTTACCAACCATCTTTAAGAGACCACGACGAGAATGGTGATCTTTCTTATGAATACGTAAGTGATTATTCAAATTATTGATTTCCTCTGTAAGGACAGCAATTTGAACTTCTGGAGATCCAGTATCGTTCTCATGTGTTTTGTATTCACTGATGATTTCGTTTTTACGATCTTGAGTGATAGCCATCCTATTCACCTCCTGTACTAATTTCTTGAAACCCCAATCCCCTAGCAGTCGTCGGAGACTCGAATTGCCAAGCGGATGGTTCCATATTAAAGATTACAACTTTCCAGAATAAATTGCAAGTAGTTTCAATGATTTATTGCAAAAAATTCTCTGCTAACGTGCTCATCTTCTTTCAATTTGTCCACCAATTCTTCAATACCTGTAAATTTCTCTTCATCCCGGATATATTTTTTCCAATACACGGTCACATTGTCTCCATATATGTTCTCATTAAAATCAAAAATATGCACTTCTATTTTTGTGTTCTCCCTGTCATCGGTGAAAGTTGGATTATAGCCGAGATTTGCCATGCCATAATAAAATGTTTCACCAATCTGTACCTCTACAGCATAAACACCGATTTTTGGCAAGAAATAGTTGTCAGCTATTTTCAAATTTGCAGTGGGATAACCGATAGTTCGGCCGCGCTTATCCCCGTGAACCACTTCTCCTGTCAAAGCAAAAGGTCTTCCCAATAATACCTCGGCTTTCTCCATCTCACCATACTGCAAGGACTCACGAATTCTTGTGGAACTGATTTTTTCTTCTTGGTGATCAAATCTTGATATTTTGGTGATGGCTAATTCGTTTGCTGTGTAGCTGTGAATGTTATCCATATTACCGGCTCCTTTATGACCGAAAGTAAAGTCATAGCCTGCCACCAGGTGAGAAATGTTCAAACCTACAATAAAGTGTTCAATAAATGCTTGTGGCGACAGTTGAGCTAATGGTTGATCAAAACGAATAATATAAAGATTATCCACCCCGAGCATTTCCATTCTTTTTATTTTGTGTTCTATTGGTGTAATATATTTGACTTGATCTTTCTTCTGTTGCAAGACAACAGATGGGTGTGGATCAAAGGTTATCACTGCTGCATGCTTGTTTTCATCATGGGCAATCTGCTTTGCTTTATCAATAACTTTTTGATGACCTTTGTGCACACCATCAAAAAATCCAATTGCTGCAACAGCAGCTGGCAGCTGATTAGTTTGTAAGGAATGTGGATAGTAAAGAGATGTTACTTCCATCTGTCTCACCTACTTTCTTTCGTTGAATCTGAATACCCGGGCCGGTTTGATCTGGTGCTTGTCATTAAGTGTTTGATAAATAGCAATCGTATTCTGCTGATACACCATTCGGAAAAATGTGGTGCTTGGCACGGGTTCCGGCATCGGAAACTTCTGTCCATGTAATACCTTAACCTTCGTGCTTTCAGATATATCGATTTTATCCATATGAGCTAATGCTCGATCAATCGTTAACAATGGGATCATACTGTCTTCTTCTGTCAGTAACTGCAATTGAGCTAATGTGTACGTTTCATGCTCTGCAATATGCCCTGTTGCAGTTCGGACAAGGTGTGCCATATGTGCTGGATATCCTAGTGCCTTTCCTATATCAACGCATAATGTGCGAATGTATGTACCTTTTGAACAGGTAACTTCAAATTCTATTGTTTGTGTCTTTTCTACTTTATCATATGTTGTAGCTAAAAAACGAATATTGTGAACTGTAATCCTTCGAATTGGACGTTCAACTGGTTCGTTCGCACGTGCATACTCGTATAACTTTTTACCTTTTACTTTAACCGCAGAATATAACGGTACCTGTTGCTCTGTTTCACCGACAAACTGCTCTAATGCGGCTAAAATAGCATCATCCTCTAACAGCTTATTTACGTTGTCTTGCTGCGTCACAGTTCCTGTCTGATCTTCCGTATCCGTCGAAAAACCAACTTTTGCAACAGCACGGTATGTTTTGGTCGTATCTGTGAGGTATGGAACAATTTTGGTAGCTTCACCAATACAAATTGGTAATACACCTTCTACTTCTGGATCTAATGTTCCAGTGTGTCCCACTTTTTTCGTCCGAAGCAGCTTTCTCACTTTAAATACACAATCATGAGATGTCATGCCTTTTGTTTTCCATAATGGTAAAATCCCGTCCATATGTCACCTCTTTTAAGCGTTGATGCTGTGTGTTCGAATCAGACAGTGAGAAAACCCTTGTGATGACAAGGGTTTTCCACATGTTAGTCTTCTTCATTTGTTTCGTTCAATTCACGCAAGATATGCTCAATTCGATTACCACGTTCAATCGTATCATCAAAGTCGAACATCAATTCCGGCGTTTTTCTTAATCGAATTCGTTTGCCGATCTCTGATCGGATGAATCCTTTCGCTTTGGCAAGTCCGATTAAGGTTTCCTGACGCTTATTTTCGTCACCTAATACAGATATAAAAACTTTCGCTTGCTGCAAATCACCGGTCACTTCTACATCAGTGATGGTTACAAATCCAACTCGAGGGTCTTTGATTTTTCGAGAGATTATATCACCAAGCTCTTTTTTCATTTGTTCGGCGACTCGATTAGAGCGTAATTCCCCCATCCGTATCACCTCTTTCTATAATCCGTTAGTTATCTTATTTCTACATTTGTAATGGTTCGTTCAATTTCTGTGAAGGAATCAAAGACTTTGCAGGCTTGCTGCATTACTTGTTCTCCCAGTTCGACAGTAGTCGTGACCGTTACGATGGCGAACTTCGATCGTTGCCACAAGTCTTGATAATCGATTTCGGCAATCGCGACATTTAGTTGTTTCTTTAACCGATTTTGTATTCTTTTTAGTACAGAACGCTTATCTTTCAACGAATGACATTCATAAAGAATAAACTCAACCTCGGCATAGGTAATCATTAGATTTCCACTTCTTCCATTACATATGCTTCGATTACATCGCCTTCTTTAATATCATTGTAATTCTTGATCGTGATACCACACTCATAGTTTTGAGCTACTTCTTTCACATCATCTTTATAACGTTTGAGCGTATCGATTTCACCCTCATACACTACTACGCCGTCACGGATCAAGCGGATACCAGAGTCTCTTGTGACTTTACCATCTGTTACATATGCACCAGCGATGGTACCAATTTTGGAAACTTTAAAGATTTCTCTTACTTCTACTTGACCGATTACTTTCTCTTCAAATTCTGGATCCAGCATACCTTTCATTGCTGCTTCCACTTCTTCAATAGCTTTGTAAATGACGCGGTGTAGACGAATATCTACCTTTTCTGATTCCGCTGCTTTTTTAGCATTGTTGTCAGGACGAACATTAAAACCGATGACAATAGCGTTTGATGCAGATGCCAAAATAATATCAGACTCTTTAATCGCACCTACACCTGTATGAATAATGTTCACTTTAACTCCTTCAACATCGATTTTTTGTAACGATGCTGCCAATGCTTCTACTGACCCTTGCACATCTGCTTTCAGAATAACGTTGATGTCTTTAATATCACCTTGTTTAATTTGTTCGAAAAGATCATCCAGGCTGACTCGAGATTGTGAACCACGTTTTTCTTCCAGTTGTATTTCTTGACGCATTTCTCCAATTTGGCGTGCTTGTTTTTCATCTTTGAATACAACAAAGCGATCGCCAGCCAACGGAACATCATTTAATCCTGTAATTTCAACAGGTGTTGAAGGTCCAGCTGATTTAATACGTTTGCCAAGGTCATTTACCATTGCACGAACACGGCCAAATGTATTACCAACTACGATTGGATCTCCTACTCTTAGTGTACCATTTTGCACTAATAATGATGCAACAGAACCGCGACCTTTATCTAATTGCGCTTCAATTACAGTACCATCTGCTAATCGATCCGCATTTGCCTTCAATTCTTCCACTTCTGAAACAAGAAGGATCATCTCTAATAAGTCATCAATGCCTTCTCCTTTTAGTGCAGATAAGTTTACAAAGATAGTGTCACCGCCCCAGTCCTCTGGGATTAACTGATATTCTGTTAATTCTTGCATTACGCGATCAGGATTAGCACCTTCTTTGTCCATTTTGTTCACTGCCACAATAATTGGCACTTCTGCTGCTTTCGCGTGGTTAATTGCTTCAATTGTTTGTGGCATTACACCATCATCAGCCGCGACAACTAAAATTGCAATATCTGTAATTTGTGCACCACGTGAGCGCATGCTGGTAAAGGCAGCGTGCCCCGGTGTATCGAGGAATGTAACTTTCTTATCATTCTCTCTTATTTGATAAGCCCCAATATGCTGAGTGATTCCACCTGCTTCACCTTCTGTCACCTTTGTATTACGGATTGAATCCAATAAAGTTGTTTTACCATGATCAACGTGACCCATAATAGTTACTACCGGAGGACGCTCTTCTAATTTTTCCGGATCTTCTTCTGCAATATAATTTGTTAAATCTGATTTATCAACTTCTACTTCCTCTTCGACTTCTACGCCATACTCACCACAGATTAATTCTAACGCATCTTCATCAAGATCCTGGTTTTTAGTTGCCATTACTCCTAAGAACATGAGCTTTTTAATGATTTCATTTGTTTCTTTATTTAGTTTTTCGGCAAGCTCACCTACTGTAATGGAACCAGTATACGTAATTTTTTCTGGCTGTTTTGGCTTTGTATTTGCCCTTTTCGGTTCTTGTTTTGGTGCTTCTTTTTTTGGATTATCGTGTTTTTTCTGTTTCTTTTTATTTTTATTGAATGCCTTACTCGACTGCTGTCCAGAACCTTTTTTGTTATCTGGTTTTTTAGATTCTTGTTTTTGCTTTGGCTGTTCTTTCGATGATGCTTTAAATGTCTGATCTAATTTCTTAATCGTTTCGTCCGAAATAGTCGCCATATGATTGGACACTGGTGTATTCAGTTCACTTAATTTATTAATAATATCTTTGCTTGTTTTATTTACTTGCTTTGCGTATTCATATACTCGTATTTTTGACATACGTTCACCCCCGAAAATTTTCATCAAGCAGTGTAATCAATTTCTTCGCAAATCCTTGCTCATGAATCGAAACAGCTACACGACCTGATTTACCTACCGCTTGTGAAAGTGTATCTCGATCGTCGACAAAGAAAAATGGGATGTGGTAATACATACATTTATCCGTTAATTTCTTTCTAGTCTGATCTCCGATATCACTTGCGATTAGAACTACTCTTGCTTTCCTTGACTGAATTTCTTTTACGATTAATTCTTCCCCAAACGTACATTTACCTGCACGATTGGCTAAACCAATAATATTTAAATATGCTTTGTTCACCTTATTCGCCTTCAATCTCATGACGTAAGTGTTGATACACTTCGTCTGGGATTTTTATCTCCAAATGTTTTTCGAGTGCACCATTTTTTTGTGCCTGATCGATAACTTGGACGTCTTTGGAAACATAGGCACCTCGACCATTCTTCTTTCCAGTCGGATCCACAAATACTTCGCCTTCCTTGGTTTTAACCACCCGAATTAACGATTGTTTCGGCTTCATTTCTTGTGTAATCACACATTTTCTAAGCGGAAGTTTGCGCTTTTTAGCCATTTGAATTCCTCCTTACTTAAACAGATCTTCATCCATATTTTCGTAGGATTCTTCAAAGTCCAGGCTATCGTCCTCATATTCTAATCCTTCAAGGCTTTCATCCGCTTGTTCTTCTGAAATCATACCTTCTTCCCTTGCTTCTGATTCACTCTTAATATCGATTTTCCAACCTGTTAATTTGGCAGCCAGTCTTGCATTCTGACCACGTTTACCAATTGCAAGTGACAATTGATAGTCAGGTACAATAACCGTCGTAGCTTTTTCTTCCTCATCGACAAGGACTTTGACAACCTTTGATGGACTGAGTGCGTTGGATACATAGACAACAGGATCTTCAGACCATTCCACGATATCTATTTTTTCCCCTTTTAATTCATCGACGATCGTTTGTACTCTTTGCCCTTTTTGTCCGACACATGAACCTACCGGATCAATCTCAGGATCTTCTGCATGCACTGAAATCTTCGAACGGTCCCCCGCTTCACGTGCTACAGATTTCACTTCAACTGTACCATCAAAGATTTCAGGGACTTCCATTTCGAATAATCTTTTTAATAAACCTGGATGTGTTCTCGAAACAAAAATATTAGGTCCTTTATTCGAATTTTCCACTTTCGTCACGTAAACTTTAATTCTATCATGGACCTGATATGTTTCGGTAGGCATACACTCGGATTCCGGTAATTTTGCTTCTACTTTACCCAAGTTGACATAAATGAAGCGGCCGTCCATACGTTGAATCGTACCATTCATAATATCATCTTCACGATCAATATATTCATTAAAGATAATGCCTCGCTCTGCTTCACGTACACGTTGTGTCACTACTTGTTTAGCAGCCTGAGCAGCGATTCTTCCGAAATCTTTTGGTGTAACTTCCACCTCTACTACATCCCCCACTTCATAGGAAGGGTTAATGTGATGTGCTTCTTCTAGCGACATTTGCTGTTGATGATCCACAACTTCTTCCACAATCTCTTTCTGAGCAAATACTCCCATGGAACCAGCTTCTTCATTTATATCAACTCGCACATTTGTTGCGGACTTAAAGTTTTTCTTATAAGCGGATATTAAAGCTGCTTCTAAGGCTTCCATCAAAATATCTTTGTTAATTCCTTTTTCCTTTTCTAAATAATTCATTGCATCGAACAATTCTCTGTTCACCCTAATTTCCCCCTTTAATCAAAAGTAACGGCTAAACGCGCTTTAGCAATTTTATCGAATGGTATTTCCACTTCTTTCTTTTGGTTTTTTTCCTTATATTGAATGGTTGCATAGCCATTTTCAAAGTGAGTAAGATCACCTGTGAATTCTTTTTCACCTGCAACCGGTTCATACAACTTCACATAGACATGATGTCCGACATGCTTTTCGAAATCCTCGCTTTTTTTGAGCGGACGTTCAACTCCTGGAGAAGATACTTCCAGGAAATACGCTTCTTTGATTGGGTCAGCTTCATCCAGTTTTGTACTTAGTTTTTCTGAAACCAGACCACATTCTTCAATATCTACGCCACCGTCTTTATCAATATAAACCCGTAAAAACCAATTAGGACCTTCTTTCTCATATACGATATCAACTAGTTCTAAAGAAAGCTCTTCTAAAATAGGTGTTACAAATTCTTCTGTCTGTTGTGCAATATTGAGTGCCAATTTCATTACCTCCTCTGCTGCATTTTGTTCTTTAGAATATATTTCCCATAATTGTGAAACGATACACACCGTTCATTTTAGTGTGAAAGTTGCAAAGGGAATGATAAATCCCTTGCCACAATTGGCAAGGGATTTGTATCAAACCATATCCTTACTTTACATGACAGCTAAGAAGAAAGAGTGGGTTTACCCACTCTTTCTTCTGTCCGCATCAAATGAAATCTGTTTAAAATATAGCATGAATCGGCGTACAATGCAAGGATTATGATATATTTATCCAATAAATGTGTAATTTGTGGAAAGGTCAACCAAAAATCTAAAGATGAAGAGATTACTGCTGACCGGCAAATTATCGCCTTTTGCTGTTAGAATAAAGACAGCTGGTTCTTGTCAGCCATTCCTTCTAGACAGCCATGTTGATCTAAATATTCCAGTACTGTTTTTGAAATCCTGCTTCGCTCACGTAAATCTTCTTTTGATAAAAATTCACCGTCCTCACGCGCTTTTTCAATGTTAATCGCAGCATTTGTCCCTAAACCATCTACTGCATTAAATGGCGGGATCAAACTGTTATCTTCAACAAGAAATTCTGTCGCAGATGACCGGTAAAGATCTACCTTCTGAAAATGGTAGCCCCTTTCATTCATTTCCAATGCCAATTCCAAGACTGTAAGTAAACTTTTCTCTTTTGGCGGGGCATCATTACCTTTTTCTAAAATCTCTTTCACTCGTTTGCGAATAGCTTCTGATCCTTTAATCATCGTATCTAATTCAAAATCATCCGCTCTTACTGTGAAATAAGCAGCATAGAATAATATAGGATGATGCACCTTGAAATAAGCAATACGAATCGCCATTAATACATACGCAGCAGCGTGTGCTTTAGGGAACATATATTTAATTTTTTTACAGGAATCGATGTACCAGTCCGGCACATCATGTTTTTTCATTTCCTCAATCCACTCTGGATCAAGTCCTTTCCCTTTACGAACAAACTCCATGATTTTAAAAGCAAGGGATGCATCGAGACCTTTGTGCATCAAGTAGACCATGATATCATCACGACACCCGATAACATCTGGCAAGCCACAAATACCATTGTTAATCAATTCCTGTGCATTACCTAACCATACATCTGTACCGTGACTCAGTCCGGAAATAATAACAAGCTCAGCAAACGTTTTTGGCTTTGTATCCTCCAGCATCTGGCGAACGAATCGGGTACCAAATTCCGGTACCCCCAAAGTACCAGTCTTACACATAATTTGTTCTGAAGTTACGCCTAACACTTCCGGTCCGGAGAAAATTTTCATTACTTCCTCATCATCGGTCGGAACTGTCTGAGGATCTATTCCACTTAAATCCTGTAACATTCTGATAACTGTTGGATCATCGTGTCCAAGTATGTCTAATTTCAATAGGTTATCATGAATAGAATGGAAATCAAAATGTGTTGTTCTCCATTCGGAGTTACGGTCATCTGCCGGAAACTGTATTGGTGTAAAATCATAAATTTCTTTGTCATCCGGTACAACAATGATACCACCTGGGTGCTGGCCGGTCGTCCTTTTCGCACCGGTACAACCTTTCACAAGTCGATCAACCTCAGCTTGTTTCAAGGTCATCTCCTTATCACTTGCATACCCTTTAACATAACCGTATGCTGTTTTCTCCGCAACTGTACCTATTGTTCCGGCACGATATACGTTATCTTCACCGAATAAGACTTTCGTATAGTTATGCGCACGCGGCTGATATTCACCAGAGAAGTTCAAATCAATATCGGGTACTTTATCCCCTTTGAAACCTAAGAACGTCTCAAAAGGAATATCCTGACCATCTTTCTTTAATGGTACGTCACAATTGGAACAATTTTTATCAGGTAAATCGAAGCCGCTCCCCACAGAGCCATCATCGAAGAACTGACTCTCTTTACATTCCGGACAGACGTAGTGAGGCGGTAACGGATTTACTTCTGTAATCTCGGTGAAAGTCGCAATTAATGATGAACCTACGGATCCCCGTGAACCAACTAAATAACCATCATCGAGTGACTTCTTCACCAGCTTCTGTGAAATTAAATAAATGACCGCAAACCCATGCCCAATAATACTTTTCAGTTCTTTTTCTATCCGTTTTTCAACAATTTCTGGTAATTCATCACCATAGACTGAGCGGGCAAAATTATAACTTAAATCTCTAATTTCTTGTTCCGCACCATCAATGTTTGGTGTATATAAGTCTTCTTTGACAGGTTTAATGTCTTCCAATTGATCTACGAGCGCATTAGGATTATCAATCACAATTTCTTTCGCTTTCTCATCACCTAAAAAGGAAAAAGCATCCATCATTTCTTTTGTTGTCCGGAAATATGCGTTTGGCAGTGTTTGCCTACTTAACGGATTACCACTTTGTGAGGCAATCAGTATTTGACGGTATATTCGATCATTTTCGTTAATGTGATGAACATTTCCTGTCGCCACGCATGGTTTATTAAGATCATTAGCTAATTGAACTATATTTCGGATAATATCGTATAACTGTGCTTCATTCTGCACTAATTCTTTGTCATATAAATGAACAAAATTGGCTGGCGGCTGAACCTCAATATAATCATAAAATTTCGCTGCTTTCTCAGCCTGTTCCTTTGATTTTTGCATCATCGTTTCAAAGACTTCCCCTTGATCACAAGCAGTTCCAACTAATATGCCTTCTCGATACTGCTGTAGCTTGGACCTTGGAATTCTTGGTACACGATAAAAATAATTGATATGTGCCATCGATACCAGCTTATAAATATTTTTCAAGCCTTCCTGGGTCACGGCAAGCAACGTCGCATGGAAAGGTCTCGAACGTTGATACGCATTACCTTCCCCCATATGCTGATTATATTGATTGTGATTGGTAATTCCACGTTCTATTGATAGTTTCACAAATTTCCACAACAAATAACCTGTTGCTTCTGCATCGTAAATCGCCCGGTGATGCTGGGTTAATTCAATATCAAGCTTTTTACAAAGTGTATTCAGACGGTGATTTTTCAATTCAGGGAAAAGTAATCTAGCTAATTCTAATGTATCAATTACAGGATTACTTGCCTCATCATATCCAATCCGCTTAAATCCAGTATTTAAAAAGCCCATATCGAAGTCTGCATTATGAGCAACCAGAATCGCATCGCCCATCCAAGTATGGAATTCCTTCAATACATCTTCCACTTCTGGAGCATCCTTGACCATATCATCGGTTATACCCGTTAAATTCGTTGTCGTTTCGGACAGCGGATGATGAGGATTGGCAAACGATTCATAACGGTCCACAATCTCTCCGTTTTTTATTTTCACTGCTGCAAGTTCAATAACGGTATCGTATATAGCTGATAAACCAGTTGTTTCCACGTCAAATACAACATACGTATCCTCTGCCAAATCACGATCTGCTTCATTATAGGCAATCGGCACACCGTCATCGACAATATTCGCTTCGACACCGTAGACGATTTTTACTCCATGCTTTTGTCCTGCTGCATATGCCTCAGGATAAGCTTGTGCGACAGCGTGATCCGTAATGGCAATAGCTTTATGTCCCCATTTACCAGCTTGCTCGACTAATTTGGAGGCTGACACCACTGCATCCATCTGACTCATTAATGTGTGCGCATGGAGTTCTAAACGTTTCTCCCCGTTCAAACCAGGATCGTCTCTTGTGATCGTAGGAGCTTGTTGAATGTCCTTTGCCATCATCGTTAATTCATTAGTGAAATTATCGGTCTGAATCATACCTTTTGCCTTAATCCAAAGTCCTTCTTTTAATTGTTTAAATTTCTCAACATCCTGATCACCTTTGGAAAACATTTTAATCTGGAAGGAATCCGTGTAATCTGTCACCTTCAAGATAAGCAAATGCCTGCCGGATCGTAATTCACGGATGTCGGCATCAAATAGATAGCCTTGAAAGACAATACTTTTCTCTTCTTCAAAAATATCTCTCATTGGTACAGGTTGTTCTTTAATCGGATAGCCGAGTTGAACAGGGCCCGTATCAGTCTCCTGTTTTGATTCCTGCGCGCGTTTTTCTTGTTGTTTAAAGGCTTCTTCGACCTTTTTACGATCTTCCATCGCTTTTTCCTGTTGGAATTTCTCTAATTCCTCCTGCTGGTCAGCTACTTCCATTTTGATAAATTGCTTGGCAAGTCCAGCTTTTGTACAAAATTGATCAAGATGTCCCTGGATGTTTTTCCCCCATTGTGCTTCAATCTGGTTACTTACAGTTAACATAATATTATTATCGTTAAATAATGGCTTTTTATTTTCAATTGCACGGTATTTTGGGGATTCATTCACCAATTCTGATAAAAAGATTTGCCAATAATCAAAGCGTTCTTTCTCGCTGAGCTGATCTTGCTGCACTTGTATCGACCAGGTAACCTTTGCAATGGAAGAAAATGCTTCCGTTAGTTTCAATATAAACAACTGATAAATATCAGCAGGAACCGATTGGGCAAGCTGAAAGTGAAAATGCCAGCGCTGATCAGAACGAAATACTTCTAGTTTTTCGATACTTCCTTCTTGAAAATACTTATTTTTCATGTCGTCCGCTATTCCAATTTGATCCATTAAAAGTCGGAATTTCTCATGATTAGAGATACTCATGCCCGATCTCCTTTACTTGTTAATCTTTCCAATATAGCTTACATAAAGATAATTCCCTTGTCTGTTTGGTGGAGACAAGGGAATTGTATTAGTTAAACATTGCATGTAATTTCGGAAGCAAATCTGATAGATGAAGATCTTCTTGTTCCCCATTCTCTCTCAACTTGCATTCTACATAACCATCTGCAGCTTTCTTGCCGACTGTTACACGGACTGGTAATCCTATTAAGTCACTGTCAGCAAATTTTACACCAGGACGTTCTTTACGGTCGTCATATAAAACAGAGATGTTATTTGCTTCTAATTGTTGATAGATTTCTTCTGCCAATTCCGATTGTTCATCGTTTTTTGGATTTACTGCTATTAAATGGACTTGATATGGAGTTATTGCTTTTGGCCATTTTATCCCATTTTCATCATTGTATTGCTCTACGATAGCAGCAATTGTACGAGAGACACCGACTCCATAACATCCCATTGTCATCGTTTCTTGTTTGCCTTGCTCATTTAAAAAAGAAGCACCTAGTTTCTCTGCGTAGAACATACCTAATTTGAAGACCTGTCCCACTTCGATGCCTTTTGCAAAATGAATCGTTCCTTGTCCATCTGGAGACGGATCGCCTTCCTGGATAAAGCGAAGGTCGTGGTATGCTGATATGTTAAAATCACGATCAGGATTAGCATTTTTATAATGCTTATCATTTTCATTGGCACCGCAGTACGTATTTTTCATAACTGCAACAGCATGATCAGCAATGACTTGTATTTCTTCTGGTACAGAAACTGGACCAATTGATCCTACTTCTGCTCCGAATAATTGCTTCGTTTCTTCCTGTGATGCCAGTTCTACTTCTGTTGCACCCAGAGCATGCTTTAATTTAATATCATTTATCTCATGGTCTCCACGTGACAGCACTAATACAAAGCGCTCGTCAACTTTAAATAAAAGAGATTTGATCCCTTTATCCAATGGTTCTTGTATAAATTGTGATACTTGCTCCATTGACTTGTAACCAGGTGTATCTATTATTCCTAATTCCTGCATTGCTTCCGTATTTTCCGGATAGTCAATATTGACTGCCGCCATCTCAATATTTGCCGCAAAGTCAGATGTATCTGAATAGGCAATTGTATCCTCTCCGACCTCAGACAATGCCATAAATTCATGCGTATCCTTACCACCCATCGCACCGGAATCGGCGATAACCGCTCGGAAATTCAATCCGCAGCGAGAAAAAATATTCTGATAGGCGGAATAAAATTTTTGATAGGTTTCGTCAAGACTTTCCTGTGACGTGTGGAAAGAATATGCATCCTTCATCACAAACTCACGTCCACGTAATAACCCAAAACGAGGTCTTCTTTCATCACGATACTTCGTTTGAATTTGGTACACACTTAGCGGAAGTTTTTTATAACTTTTCACTTCATCTGCAATTAGACTAGTGGTTACTTCTTCATGTGTCGCCCCTAAGGCAAACTCTCGGTCATGGCGATCATTCAGTCGCATTAGTTCTCTTCCGTAGCTGTCCCATCTGCCTGTTTCTTTCCAAAGTTCAGAAGGTTGGAGTGCAGGCATCAGCATCTCTACGGCTCCTATTTTTTCCATTTCCTCACGGACAATTTTTTCTACATTTTTCAGAACTTTATTCCCTAATGGTAACAAACTGTATATACCTGATGCAGTTTGACGGATATATCCCGCTCGAACTAATAACTGGTGACTTCTGATTTCCGCATCTGCTGGTACCTCTTTTAAAGTTGGGATAAGTGTTTTACTATGTCTCATTTGCAAATATCACCTCAATGATTTCAATCAAAATTAGTAAACTATTTCATCCATCTCAGGCGTCTTGTCCCATAGATGGTTAGCGAATCGCATCAGGATGTTAGCCTTCCCGCTATAACCCGCTTCACCGCTTAAAGTAAACAGTGTTGGACTTAAACTCTTTCTTATAAGAATAATCGCTGGATATCATTCCACGTGACAACAATCATCAGCAGCATTAACAAGGCAAATCCGATAAAGTGCACGATGCCTTCTTTTTGGGGATCAATAGGCTTTCCTCTAACTGCTTCTAATCCGACAAATATCAGTCTTCCACCGTCAAGTGCAGGTAATGGCAATAAGTTCATAATACCTAAGTTAACGCTTAGCACCGCGGTCCACGTCATAAAATTCATGAGACCAGTTTTTACCACTTGGTCGGTTGCATCATATATTCCAACCGGGCCTGATAACACATCAATCGAAAATTGACCGGTGATTAACTTCGTTACATTTGTCAGGATTAAGGTAGACCAGCGATAGGTCTCTTCCAAACTATATGGAATAGCACGGAGAAATGATTTCTCTAAGGCTAGCGTCACCCCAACCTGACCAATTGTATCTTCAGCCGTCTCCACAGCAGCTGGAGTCACTTCAACTGCTACTTCCTCGTCATTTCTAAGTACTGTCATCTCTAATGATTCATTTGGACTGGATTGCACGATCTCCTGAAATTCATCCCAGGAACTGATTGATGTACCTTCAATACCAATCACGGTATCATTGGCCTGTAATCCTGCTTCTTGTGCCGGACTGTCATTCACCACAGATCCTATTCGGACATCATCGACTGGTACCCCTTGAATATTTGCAAGCACGATGAAAATCACAATCGTTAAGACGAAATTCATTAATGGACCTGCGAATAATTGTAAGGCACGCTGCCCAACAGATTTGGAACCGAACTGACGATTGTATGGTGCAATTTGCGTGGATCGTTCATCCATAATAAAATCAGCTTTTTCATTTACACGGAAGGAGTACTTTTTCTCTTCATCTATTTCATAACCCTCAATCGTCAAATTATGATCAAGGTCAATATGCTCCACCTCGATAATGAAAGCATCAGGATGTTTCGCTTTGTTATTTACGATGATCTGATTTACTTCACCATCATTATTAAACGTTAATCCTATATGTTGTCCTGGTTTAATATCAATAATCTCGGGATCTTCCCCAGCAACTCGAACATAGCCACCCATAGGCAATAAGCGGATCGTATATAAGGTTTCATTTTTTACAATCGAGAATACTTTTGGGCCGAACCCGATCGCAAACTCCCGAACAAGCATGCCTGTCTTCTTGGCAACATAAAAATGACCAAATTCATGAACAAAAACAAGCAAACCGAACATTAATATAAAGGCAATAATGGTCGTCAATCAAAGCACTCCTTCCCTCACACTCGTAATCAAAATTTTTCATAGATTTGCTGTCGCACTTCCTGATCGATCTTCTGAATAGCAGAGATATCAGGCTGATCGATAAATGGATAATGAGCCATTGCATCGGCAATCACTTCTTCAATTTCTAAAAAGGTAATTTTTTCTTTTAAAAACAAGTCAACTGCTGCCTCATTGGCTGCATTTAATACAGTAGGTAACGAGCCACCTTTATTACCTGCCTCATAGGCAAAACCAAGACATGGAAAGCGTTCAGTATCCATTCTGTCAAAATGCAAAGTGCTAATCTCCACTAAGTCGAGACGCTTAGAAGCCGGCAAAGCTAAACGATCAGGATAAGTCAAAGCATACTGAATCGGCACGCGCATATCTGGTGTACCTAATTGTGCAATCACACTGTTATCAACATATTCGACCATGGAGTGGATAATGCTTTCTTTATGTTGAATGACATCAATCTTGTCATAAGCCATATCAAATAGCCAATGTGCTTCAATAACTTCCAACCCTTTATTCATCATCGTAGCTGAATCGATCGTAATTTTTGCACCCATACTCCAATTGGGATGGTTTAGAGCATCGTTTACTGTTACCCCATGAAGCTCTGAACGTTTTTTATCGCGGAAACTTCCACCTGATGCTGTCAGAATGAGTTTATGTACATCTTTCGCATGTTCACCATTTAACGCCTGATAAATGGCAGAGTGCTCACTATCAACTGGAAGCAAGTCCACCCCATATTTTTTCGCTTCTGCCATCACAATGTGACCGGCAGTTACTAATGTTTCTTTATTAGCTATGGCAATCTGTTTCTTATGTCTGATTGCTGTAATTGTCGCGCTGAGACCGATACTACCCATGACAGCATTGACTAATACGTCGGTATCAGGGTCTGCACTAATCTCTTCCATTCCTTCGTTTCCAAGTAAAATGGTTAATTGATCATTATATGATAACAACTTCTGTCTGATTGATTCCTCTTGCACCACAATTTTTTTAGGCTGAAAGGATTCAATAATGTCAATTGCCTTATCTACATTTTTTCCAAACGCAATAGCAAATAATCGAAATTCATCGTTATGTTCGCGGATTATATCCAATGTCTGCAACCCAATCGATCCGGTCGCACCTAATAATGTGATATTTTTCATAGTAGAACGCTCCAACTTTTATTAGTTTATGATATGAAATGGATAAAATGTAATAACGGAAATACAAATAACCAACTATCAAATCGATCAAGAATTCCGCCGTGACCTGGTAACAGCTTACCTGAATCCTTCACATCATAATGTCGTTTAATCGCCGACTCCACTAAATCACCAATTTGTGCAAATATTGATGAAAGTATCGTCACGATAATTAGTTCAATCAGAGAACCGGGCACAAGAAAAAAGTAGTCAAATACTACCGCTACAACACAAGCAAGCAGTATTCCGCCTAAAGCACCTTCTACCGTTTTTTTCGGGCTGATTTTCGGCCATAGTTTATGCTTTCCGAATGCTCGTCCAAAGAAATAGGCACCTGAATCCGTTGATAATATCACAAGAATAACATAAAAAATATAGACTAGTCCATTATCGACCTCTCGTGTTTCAATCACGTAATAGAAGCCTAACCCTACATAAATAGATGCCAATATCAAAAAGCCAGCATCTTCAAATGTAAATTTATTCTTTACCAGGACAGTATAGCCTAATAAAATCAGAACAAAAAACATAAGGAGTTCAAGCCCTGAAGAAAAGTATAAGAATTCATCGTACACTAACAACGCCCAAAGAAAGGCTACTCCTAAAAACGTAGGAATAGGAAATCTTGTCATATTTCTCATATGTAACAATTCTAAAAAACCTATCGTTGTAATGATATACATCACTATTTTAAACGTTAATCCACTTAAAAAAATGATGGGAAAAAAGAGCAATATTGCTACGATAGCCGTTATAATTCTAGTTTTCATGATAATCTCACACCCTATATACCGCCATAACGACGTTTTCTTTTTTGATAGTCGCGGATAGCCTCTTCAAACTCTTCTGTATGAAAATCTGGCCAAAGTGTTTCGGTGAACCACAACTCTGAGTATGCAGCCTGCCAAAGCAGGAAATTACTCAGTCTCAGTTCGCCACTTGTACGAATTAATAAATCCGGATCATCCAACTGTGAAGTATACATATGATGGCTTAACGTATTTTCTGTAATTTCATCAATCCCATACTTGCCTTCCTGGACTTCTTCACAAATTTCTTTAATGGAACGGATCATTTCAAATCGACTACCATAATTAATTGCAATATTTAAAATTAGACCTGTGTTTTCAGCTGTTTGCTGCTTTGCATTGAGAATGGCTTTTTGAGTGTTAGCAGGTAAATCTTGTACTTCTCCGATCGTCTGCACGCGGACATTCTCCTCGACTAGTTCAGGTAAGTAATGCTGCAGGAAATCAATTGGCAATCTCATCAAATATTCTACTTCATTCGAAGGTCGCTTCCAATTCTCTGTTGAAAAAGCATAAAGTGTTAATACTTCCACCTGAAGCAGATTCGCTGCTTTTACAATCCTTTTGACATTATCCATCCCTTCACGGTGACCAGCAATGCGCGGCAACCCACGTTTCTGTGCCCATCTGCCATTACCATCCATAATAATCGCAATATGTTTCGGAATATTTTCTGATAGGTCCGTTGAGATTTCGACGTTTTTCTCTTTTTTATTGTTAAAAGGAAGTTTAAACAAACGCATAAGTATCCTCCATTATGTAAGACCGGTTCTTTTTATTTATTATACTATATAAAGTGGAAAAACCCTCTTCTTAGCAAGAGGGCCTCTACACTCAACATATATTCTACCTTTTTTTTGCTTATACTTCCATAATTTCTTGTTCTTTTTCTTTGGTTAATTCGTCTATCTTCTTAATTTGTGCATTTGTTTCTGTCTGCACATCATCTTGGAAGCCTCTTAAATCGTCTTCTGTAATATCACCGTTTTTCTCATCTTTCTTTAATTGGTCGTTTGCGTCACGACGAATGTTACGAATTTGTACTTTCGCTTCTTCTGCATACTTTCCAACTACTTTGACTAGTTCTTTACGACGCTCCTCTGTTAACGGTGGGATACTAATACGAATCACATTACCATCATTGGAAGGTGAAAGACCTAAATCTGCTTTCTGAATTGCTTTTTCTATATCAGAAACTGATGACTTATCAAATGGTGTAATTACTAATAATCTCGCTTCTGGTACTGAAATAGAAGACAATTGATTTAATGGTGCTAACGCGCCATAGTATTCTACTTGAACACTATCAAGTATTGCCGGGTTTGCTCTTCCAGCTCTAACTGTTGCTAAACTTTTTGAGTAAGCTTTGGCCGCTTGACTCATCTTTTCTTTTGTTTCTTTAAGTAATTGTTCAGACATGTTTAACTCCCCTTTATAATTGTTCCGATATTTTCACCAATTACAGCTTTTTTAATATTTCCTTCTTCTGAAATCGAAAATACAAGCAATGGGATATTGTTATCCATACATAATGAAGAGGCGGTAGAATCCATTACACCTAATCCTTCATTCAAAATTTCCAGATAGGATAATTCGTCATACTTTCTGGCATCTTTGTCGAGTTTCGGGTCTGCTGTGTAAACACCGTCGACATTATTCTTCGCCATCAATATAACATCTGCTTCTATTTCGGCTGCTCTTAATGCTGCCGTTGTATCTGTTGAGAAATATGGATTACCAGTACCCGCTGCGAAAATAACAACACGTTTTTTCTCTAAATGACGGATTGCTTTTCTTCGAATATACGGTTCTGCCACTTGACGCATTTCAATAGATGTCTGCACACGTGTCGGAATACCTACATTCTCTAAGCTGTCTTGCAGCGCTAATGAATTCATTACTGTTGCAAGCATTCCCATATAATCAGCGTTAGCGCGATCCATACCCATTTCACTGCCAACTTTACCACGCCAAATATTGCCACCACCAACAACAATTGCAACTTCTACACCTAGTTCAACAATATCTTTCACTTGTTTTGCGACAGATTGAATGATAGATGGCTCAAGGCCAAATCCTTGAACACCACTCAGTGCTTCACCACTTAATTTTAGAACGATTCTTCTGTAGTTAGCAGTAGCCATAATTACCTCCATATATGTAAATATTATAAAGAAAAATTAGTTGCTCGCCAAGTAATAGGCGGTAATTTTCAATTATTCTTATCAAAAAGTACGTACATTAATCGTTGGATGTTTGCTTTCAAAGAAAAGGGACACCATGTGCCCCCCCTCTTCACTTCCAGCTTATTTTTTATTAACTTGACTCATTACTTCTTCTGCAAAGTTATCTTCGCGTTTCTCGATACCTTCACCAACTTCATAACGTACAAATGAAGCTACTGTCGCATTATGATTTTTAGCAATTTGTTTTACTTTTTGATCAGGATCTTTAACGAAGCTTTGTTCTAAAAGACAAATTTCTTCAAAGAACTTATTTAATCGGCCTTCTACCATTTTTTCAACAATATGCTCTGGTTTTCCTTCGTTTAATGCTTGTGTTTTTAGAACTTCACGTTCTTTTTCTACATCTTCTGCAGAAACTGCATCACGAGATAAGTATTTAGGATTAACAGCAGCTGCGTGCATAGCGATATCTTTCGCAACTTGCTCATCCGTAGTTCCTTCAAGCACAGTTACAACACCGATGTTACCACCCATATGGATGTAAGCACCAAATGCATCGTTATCTGTTTTGCTAATTAATTCAAAACGACGTAAAGATAATTTCTCACCGATTTTTGCAATATTAGCATTAATAAATGCTTCTACTGTTTCACCGTCACCATTTAATGGCTGTTGTAAAGCTTCTTCCACAGTAGCTGGCTTCTGAGATAAGATATGATTCGCAAGCTCTTGCGCTAATGTTTTGAACTGGTCGTTTTTCGTTACGAAATCTGTTTCACAGTTCAATTCTAATAATACTGCTTTATTACCAGAAACTTCTACAAATGCAGTACCTTCTGCAGCAATACGATCTGCTTTTTTAGCTGCTTTTGAAATACCTTTTTCACGAAGGTAATCAACCGCCTGATCGATATTACCGTCAGTTTCTTGAAGTGCTTTTTTACAATCCATCATACCTGCACCAGTTTTTTCACGTAATTCTTTTACCATTTGTGCTGAAATTGCCATTAGAGATTCCTCCTTGAGTTCATATATTGCTGAAAAAAAGGTGATAAAAGGTCTCCCTCTTATCACCAAAACCTTTCATTACTCGCTTGCAGATTCGACTGCTGTTTCTTCCGCAGTTTCTGCTTTTTCTGCAGCTTCTTCTGTTACTTCTCCTTGCTTCGCTTCTAAAATAGCATCTGCCATTTTACCAGTAAGAAGTTTCACAGCACGAATTGCGTCATCATTTGCAGGAATTACATAATCAATCTCATCAGGATCACAGTTAGTATCTACAATCCCTACAATCGGAATGTTTAGTTTATGTGCTTCTGCAACAGCAATACGCTCTTTTCTTGGGTCAATAATGAATAAAGCATCAGGAATTTTATTCATTTCTTTAATTCCGCCTAAGAATTTCACTAAGCGTTCTTTTTCTTTTAGAAGACCTACAACTTCTTTTTTCGGTAATACTTCAAAAGTTCCGTCTTCTTCCATTTTTTCGATATCTTTCAAACGATTGATACGTTTACGAATAGTTTCAAAGTTAGTTAACGTTCCGCCTAACCAACGTTGATTAACGAAGTACATACCAGAACGGATCGCTTCTTCTTTCACAGATTCTTGTGCTTGTTTTTTCGTACCTACAAATAAAACAGTTCCGTCGTTCTCAGCGATTTCTTTAACGAAATTATACGCTTCTTCTACCTTTTTCACTGTTTTTTGTAAGTCGATGATGTAAATGCCGTTACGCTCTGTAAAGATATATTTCTTCATTTTAGGGTTCCAACGGCGTGTTTGATGTCCGAAATGAACACCAGCTTCTAGTAGTTGTTTCATTGAAATAACTGCCATTACTTTTTCCTCCTATAAGATGGTTTTTTTATCCTCCATTTGTTTCATACGACACGAGGACTATATCAATAGCACCTCTCGTATCCTCCACAAACGTGTGTATTTAACACCAAAAACTAATATACCACAACGTGCAGCGTCAATCAAGAGAAATTCATTTTTTTTGTTGAAATTTCAAGATTAATTCTACTTCTGTTTGGCCTTTGTTCAATTGTTTCGCTATTTGATTAACGGCAAGCCCTTGTTGACGCAGGTGCAGGATAGAAGCAGCAAGGGAATGTTCCACGACATCTTCTACCTGATCAGTTGCCGAAATTGGTATATAATTTTCTGATTGCTTTGTATTATACTCTGAATCTGTCGAAGGCGAGTTCTTCGGCTTATTCTTTGTTGATGAATGTTGAGTATTCATTATATCTTGGATGAATTGCTCGTTTTCTTCTTTAATTTCTACTAAATAAAGGGCTAATGTGTCTTCTATACTTTTAACTTGAGCATCGACTCTTTCTTCAACTGCGTGCATATTATCTATTCTGTTTTTTAAGTGCCTGATGATAATAAATGTTATAATATGAATAATAAAACTGAATAAAATTAAATATTGCATTATCTACCTCTTAACCGTTAATATCAAATTTATTTCCTAAATACGGGTGTCTAACCGGAGAATACTGCGGCTCTGAATGATTGGATGATTCCGTTTGCTGATCTTGCTTATCGTCATCAGATGGTTGTTTATTATTTTTGAGATGGCTTGCTTCCTGTTGCTCCGTTACTTTTGTTCGCTTCCGCAACTCTTCATGCAACAATGCCTGCTGCATCTGGTTCTGATCAACCCTGCCTTGTTGCTGCATTTGATCCTGCACCTTGCCCGCATCCTGCACTCTCGGCAATGCGACTTGCATCTCTACCGATTTCCAACTCATCCAATCAGTCCTCCTGTAGGATTATTCAATCCAAGTATAACAAGGATGCCAAAAAAAACCGAGCAAATACTGTTATAAAACGCATTCACCGTTACAAATTGTTTAGATGATGCTTTACTTACCAGTTGAGGATTGAATCACAATTTCCTTCTCATCTAAAAATGCTTCAAAACAAACATGTTCTTGGCTCAATAATCGTTTATATTTACCAAAGATAAGTTCTACGTTGTCAAAGGCCCTACCTTTGACGATAAGTTTTAGACCGGAAAAGTTACTTACCTCAAATTGCAGTTCACTTAATTCATCTGCAACTTGCTGTAATTGCTCTGTCGTAAGCTGAAGCATGTTACGTTGCTTTAATAACATAATCCGTTCTTTAGCTGGTAAATCACCTACTGCTTTTTTCTTTTCAATCAATTGGTCTCCAAGCATTCGCAATTTCTGTTTATTGTCTTCTAATTCTTGGCGTTTTTTATTTAGAATATTTACACGGTCTAAAATCTTTTTACTTACCCCGAAGGAGAGCACCGTTTTTAAATTTGCCATATTGCCAAGATTCTTCAGCTCAATGATTTTCCCGGCTGAACAACTCCCGCCAATAATATTGCCGTTTGGACAAAATATATTTTCCTGTGCTTCACAATGAGATTGCATGATCGATTTTTTTACTTTTAGATCGCGGCCAGCCGTCACTTCTGCTTGGTTAATATAGGCAACTTCGATATCTCCCGCTGCATGAATTTTTGCTTTATCCATCCCTGCAATACCTTCTCTGATGGTAATATTACCTTCTGCGGACAAAAAAGATCCTTCTACAATACCGTAAACTATAATGTCACCCTTTGCTTTAACTCGGTATCCGCTCGGAACATTCCCCTTAATGCTAACCGATCCATTAAATTCTATATTACCTGTTTTCAATGACAAATCACCATTCACTTCATATAAAGGATGAACTTGAATGACTTGGTTGGCAATCGATAATTGTCCTGCGGCTGAGGCGAAATACGATAGTTGCTCCTTGTCAAAAGTAACATTTTGACCAGCAGTAATCGGTAATGGTTTCCCTCTTTTGGGGCGAAGCGTTTTTTCGAATACGTCCATTCCAGCTTCTCCATCTGTCGGTGGAACCACTTGTGCTAACAGGTCGTTCTCTTCCACCATAGGGATCTTATGAACATCACGAAAAGAAGACTTCTCTTCTTCTTCCAGCTCGTTCTCAGTTGATTGACGAATTAGCAATTTGCCATCCTCGCCATCTACCGGTTTTTTCCCTTTTGCAATAACGATCATTTGCTCCTCTTTCAATTGTTTCTTCCAATTGATCTTGTTTAAATCAAGTATTCCATATGTAATATTGTTCTCGTTCATCACGTCTTGCATTTCTTCAAAAGTGAGCGTATCAACAAGCTCTGATTTCTTTAATAGTAAGGTAGCAGATAAGCGATCATGACTTACTTTTATCACGATATTTTCTTTTAATTCACTCATTTCAAGCCCCGCCTATTTATTTATTTTTTGATACAATTGACGAACTTTTACAATGGCTTGTTTATGAATTTGTGAAATCCTTGACGTCGTTAATTCTAAGATTTTCCCTATCTCCGTAAAGGTTAACTCCTTATCATAAAATAAGCTTAGTACCAATTGTTCATTCTCATTCAACTGTCGAATACAGGTTGTTAACTCACGATAGTTCTCTTGCTGAATCATTTTCCCTTCTGGTAGAGGTTCACGATCATCCGCGATTAAATAACCGATTCCTTCTTTGGACTCTTCGTTGTTTCTATTTTTTTCTTCTATTGAAAGTAAATGGGAGAAAAAACTATCCTTGATAATTTCTTCGACCTCATCAACCGGTAGCTCCAGATGTTCGGCTACTTCACTTGTCGTAACATTACGCTGCAGGTTCTGTTCCAATAATATGGTAGCCTGATCGACTTTTTTTACTTTATCTCGTGTTGATCGGGGCAGCCAGTCTTCTTTTCTTAGTCCATCAATTATGGCACCTTTCACTCGAAACGAGGCATACGTATCGAATTTCAAATCACGACTATTATCAAATTTCAGTATGGCATCATATAGACCAATTAAGCCCAAACTTCTAATATCTTCTTTGTTTACATTTTTGGGAAGGTTCACTGCGATTCGTTGGACATGATAATGTACCAGGTACATATAGTTTTCTATTAACTCATTGGCGTTGTCATCACTTTTATTTCGCAACCATTTACTCCACAACTTTTTTTCTATTGATATATCTTTGACCATCGAATCACCTCTCCCTTGTATGTTGGCGTTATATTTCTACGATACCACTATTGACTGTCCGTATTTTAAGCATACTCGTTTCAATATTAAACTCAATTGTTCTTCCTTTCGATCCACCTACGTCCTGTGCTATTAATGGAATATGATACTGCTCTAATTTTGCTAAGACTGCTTCCACATTACGATCTCCAATTTTCAGCATGCTGTTATTGGACTGAAAAGAGAACATGTGAGCACCACCGGCGATTTTGGCTTGCAGATTTGACCGACGCGCTCCTTCCAGTAACAAGTGCTCGACCAACAAATCAATTGCGCTATCGGCATATTTCATTGGATTGGAAGGTTGTTTTTTAGAGGAATTCGAGTCGGGAAGCATCACATGTGCTAACCCTGCCAGCTTCCGACTATAGATGACCACACCAACACAAGAACCTAATCCAGATGTCTTTAATGAATGGGGGACATTTGTAATTTTTAAGTCTGCTATTCCAACTTTCACAATTGGTTCTGTTATGATCATTTGTCCTCTACTCCTAATGAAGAAAAAATCTTTTCAAAGGATGCTGGGTCAGGCAGCAAGAAAAAATGTCCTCTCATTGATGAAGAACTTTCACCTTCCTCTTCAATGGTTGTATCTATCATTATTGCATAATCACTTTCTATCGAAATTTCGACTAATCCTTGCATTAATATTGCGGCAGCCATATCGATACTTAAGTTTGGTACAGTAGGTTGCATGTTTATCGATGTAAAGTCAGATAACGCAGATAAGTAGGAACCAGACAGAATATTACCGATCTCTGAAATGACGGACAAAGCTAACTCGTCATTCGTTAAATCATCGCAATCACTACCGGTTAGCTGCTCTACCAGAGAATTAGCTTCATCTGGTGACAATACAAAAAACATACTTCCAGGAGCCTCTCCCTGAATTCGAAGGAAAACACTGACAATCACTTGCTCAGGTCCTCCGACATCATCAATTAGTTCGTTAAACTCTACTATTTTAATAGCTGGGATCTTCATGTCTATTTTTTTATTTAATAATGCTGAAAGGGCCGTCGCTGCATTACCTGCTCCGATATTACCTATCTCCTGCAATACATCCAGGTGGTGTTGGGATAAATTCTCCATATGAACCATCGTTTAGCCCTCAAATTCTGTTGATTTCGCTGCCTGATAGGATTCATGTGATAACACTTTCTCCAAGTCCAGCATAAGAATAAGCCGTTTATCCACTTTTGCTACTGATTTAATATAATCCGCATCAACCGTACCGATAACTTGTGGCGCTGGTTCTATTGATTCTTCAGGAATATCGAGTACATCATATGCAGCATCGACGATAAAGCCAACATTGAATTGCCCCATATGAACGATAATGATACGTGTGCTTTCTGTGTATGCAACAGACTCCATTCCGAAGCGTTCTCTTAAATCGATGATCGGGGTAACGACACCTCGAAGGTTGATCACTCCTTTGACAAAAGAAGCTGTTCGTGGCACCCTCGTTATATGTTGGATTCGCTCAATCGCTCCGACAACATCTACTGGAATGGCATATTCTTCTTTTTCCAGTTCAATAATGATAGATTTATAATTACTTGTTTCTTCCTTCATGCTGACACCTCCTAATTAATTAATGAATGAATTGGTATCAATAATAAGAGCAACTTGACCATCTCCTAAAATGGTGGCGCCGGAGATAGCAAATACATCACCTAAGTACTCTCCTAAGGATTTCAATACCACTTCTTGCTGACCAATAAAACGGTCTACAATTAACCCAGCCATTTTGTCCCCTTTTCTAATAATGACAACGGAATAAAATGTTTCTTCTTCTTCCTCTGCAGGCACTTCAAAGATTTGCTTTAAATTAATTAACGGTACGACTTTCCCACGAAAATCAATCACTTGCTTATTATGTGCATTCAAAATGTCCACTTTGTTAATAATCGCGGTCTCAATAATCGATGAAAGTGGAACTGCATACTTTTCTCGTACTACTTCTACCAAAAGTACAGGAATAATGGATAAGGTTAATGGCAGCTGAATCGAGAATAAAGATCCCTTTCCCTCTTCCGATTCTATCGTGATCGTACCGCCAAGTGATTCAATCGTATTTTTCACAACGTCTAATCCGACACCCCGGCCGGAGACATCACTGATTTTATCCGCTGTTGAAAACCCGCTTGACATAATTAGCTGATAAACCTGTTTGTCCGTTAGGTGGCTTGCCTCTTCTTCTGTAATGACTTGATTGCTAACAGCCTTCTTAATAACTTTATCTCGATTAATGCCAGCACCATCGTCTGATATCTCGATAAAAACATGATTACCGCTATGGTAGGCTTTTAATAATAACTGGCCTTCTTCATTTTTTCCATTTTGTTTTCGTACAGCTGGTGTTTCCACGCCATGATCCAACGCATTTCGAATTAAGTGAACGAGCGGATCTCCAATTTCGTCAATAACTGTTCGATCTAATTCCGTCTCAGCACCGATGATCTCCAGATTAATTTGTTTCCCTAAATCTTTTGATAGTTGACGAACCATCCGTGGAAAACGATTAAATACCTGTTCAATAGGAACCATTCGCATATTGAGGATGATATTTTGCAAATCACCCGATATTCGTGTCATTCTCTCGACAGTTTCCTGTAATTCTGCATGTTTTAGATTAGCTGAGATTTGTTCCAGTCGTCCTCTGTCTATCACTAATTCTTCAAAAAGATTCATCAGACCATCCAGACGATCGATATTGACACGAATGGTTTTATTCGATACTCCACTGGTTTTCTTTTTCTGATTTACTTCCTGCTGTTTATCTTGTTTGGATGACAAGGATTCATTCGCTTCCTGTCTATCTGCATTTTCGCCTGAAGCTGAATCAGCCTGATCTGCTTGTTCTTGAACAGATGAAAAGCTTTCTGTGATTACCTCTTCTATTTCGGAAACTTTTAAAATCTTCTGTTTCACAAGGTCAGCCGTATCCTTTGTCACTAGTAAAACGTGAAAAGTTAAGTCGAAATTTTCTTCTTCAAGTTCCTGTACAGTTGGATTTGATTTAATTACTTCGCCTATCTGCTCTAATACTTCAAATACCATATAAACTCTTGCTGCTTTTAACAGACAATGTTCATTTAACTTAATAGTAACTTGTAAATTTTGAAATCCATTTTCACTTGATTGATCTAATATTGCTAGTTCAAATTGGTCAAGCTGGGCAAAAGCAGATGCCTGATTTAAAGCTGTTTCAACAGTTGCATGAGCATTCGCCGGTATCGCTTCAATTACTTCCTGATTTTGCTCAATTGCTTGCAAAGTATGGACTAGTTCCTTAACATCTGCTGCCCCATTTCCACCTTCTGCTATATCAAAGACCATTCCTTCTAACTGATCGACTGCTTGGAATAGTACATCTATTATCGGAGAAGTAATGTTTACATGATGATTTCGCACAGCATCCAAAACATTCTCCATCTTATGAGTTAGATCGGCAAGATCTTGAAATCCCATCGTTGCGGCCATACCTTTTAACGTATGGGCGGAACGAAAAATTTCACCGATCGTATCCATATTGGCTGGTTCATTTTCTAATATTAATAACTGATCATTAAGTGACTGAATATGTTCCTTGCTCTCTTCAATAAACACTTCAAGATACTCATTATTCTCCATTGACAGTTCACCTCTTTTTAGGGATTTTTTGTACCAAAACTTTATGTATGTCTTCTATATTGTGTACATAATCTACTAAACTTGTTTTTTCTGCTGCTTGAGGCATCCCATATACAACACAGGTTGCTTCAGATTGTGAGATTGCAATCGTTTTAGGATGGTGTCGCTTTAATTGAATAATCCCTTTCGATCCATCACTCCCCATGCCAGTTAGAACTACTGCAATCGGATGACAGTTTTTCAGGTTAGCAATGGAATCGAATAGAACGTCTACTGATGGCTGATGGCCCTTTACCGGTTCTTCCTGTCTAACACTTGCTACCATTTGCTGTCCTTTACGGATTATTCTGAAGTGTTTTCCTCCTGGAGCTAAATAGACTTTTCCTTTCTTGATTACATCTTGGTCTTCTACTTCGTTGACTGGTAAAGCAGACAGTTTATCAAGTCGTTCTGCGAGTGATTTTGTAAAACCTTTCGGCATATGTTGAACAATCACGACAGGAGCGTGGAAATCAGCAGGTAATTTCGTAATCACTTGCTGTAATGCTCTTGGTCCCCCTGTAGAAGAACCGATCGCTACAATTGGCTTGTCACTTTGGATCGGTTTGTAGTGATCTGTTACAAGTTGTGAGGGACGACGATTGGTTAACTTTACATTGGCATTGGCTGCATTCTCAACCTTCTGAATAATTTCCGTCTCAATGTTCTTTATATCTAATGATATAGAACCCGACGGTTTTGCAATCACGTCGACAGCTCCCAATGACAAAGCTTCAATCGTTTTATCCGCACCTGATTTCGTAAGACTGGAAAGCATCACTACCGGAGTCGGCTTTATTCGCATGATCTCCGACAAGGTAGTAATCCCATCCATGATCGGCATCTCTACATCCAATGTGATCACATCTGGTTTCCACTTCTCTAGTTTCTTTAATGCATCTTCACCATTTCTGGCAGTGTCAACACATTCCAGAGAATCAGATAAACGAATAATATCGGAGATCATTTTACGCATGAATGCTGAATCGTCTACCACTAATACACGCTTTTTTATCATTGATTTCTACCTTTCTGTTAAAAGTCTTTTTAGTTTGCTCAAAAATCCTACGTTGTCCTGATTCTTAACGGACTCCCCTACATATTGACTAGCAATAGTTGTGACAGCACTAGATGCTTTGGATTGCCTGTTGTGTAGTATGAAAGGCTGCTGTGCAATGACTGCGCTGGTAACACTCGTATCATCTGGAATAATTCCTAACGGATGTAAATCGTGTTGCAAAAATCGTTTGGCCACATTTGCCATTCGGTTCATCATTTCCATACCTTGCTTCTGATTTGTTGCCCGATTCATAATTAAGTGAAAAGGTACACTTTGATGGTGCAGTACTTGTTTCACCATGGAATACGCATCAGTCATGGCTGTCGGTTCTGGCGTGGTGACGAGAATACATTCATCCACAGCAAGTATATAATGAATGGTTTCTCTGGTAATGCCTGCTCCCATGTCAAAAAGAATGTAATCATACTCCGTCATTATTAGTTCCAATTGCTCAAGAAAATACGTTAATTTATCATCATCCAGAAAAAAGATATGATTATGTCCACTGCCGCCTGCGATATAAGACAGGGAATTTGGACCTACTTCTATAATATCATAAATCGACATTTTATTCTCTAAAAGATTAAAAATGGAATACTTAGCATTTTTACCTAATAATATGTCTATATTACCCATACCAACATCTAAATCAAACAGTAATACTTTTTTCCCTTTGTCAGCTAATGATATGGAAAAATTCAGTGCGAAATTAGATTTGCCAACACCACCTTTTCCACTGACGATAGCCATTGTTTTCGCATGAGACGATTGCTGGATGCCTTTTAATCTTTCTCTGAGCTTCGCTGCTTGATCAACCATTTTTTATTCACCAACTATTAATTTTGCAATTTTTTCAATGGACATTTCTTCAATATCATCCGGAACATCCTGACCAATCGTCATATAAGCTACACCGGTATTATATTTTAAGCACATATTCAACACTGATCCATATGTACTAGTTTCATCTTTTTTGGTAAAGATAAGTTGTTTGATCGGTATTTTGTCAAATTGCAAATATATCCCTTCTACATCTGTTGCTCTTGTCGTTAAAGACATTACTAAATACGTATTTACTTCATGGTTCAAGTCTACAATCTTACCTAACTCTCGAATATACTTTTCATCTTTAAAGTTTCTTCCTGCTGTATCGACAAAGATATGATCATAGTCCCTGAACTTCTCTTTAGCACTCTGATAATCCTCTACATTATAGGCAATCTCTATTGGTACATCTAATATCTTCGAGTAAGTCTTTAATTGTTCAATTGCGGCTATCCGGTAGGTATCCGTTGTAATAAAAGCTACTTTCTTACGCTTGTTCAAGACGCAATGTGCTGCCAACTTTGCTATGGTGGTTGTTTTACCTACGCCAGTCGGGCCAACGAGGTGAATGATTTGTTTATCAAAAATCTCACCCCCGAAAGTGCCTTTATTCGCTAATCGGTGCTTTATTTCAAATGCCAGTTGCTGCCATAGCTTACTTTCTTCAGAAAATTGTGGATGACACCTTTCCTGTACGGTTTGAATGAACGAATGGACAATGTCATGATCGATTTCGTGGCTGATCATTTTGTCATACAATGGCTGCAATGCCTCAGGAAGCATTGTTTCGTTTGGTTGTGAGACATTTTGTTGCAACCATTGTTTCATTTGACGCAATTCCTGTAGGACTGCGTCATTCGATTCGTTCGTCTCTGGCTTATACTTAGACACTTGTTTAGTTAATGATGTTGATGGTGGCGACTCTTTTCTTACTGGCTTGTCCATATGGTCCACTGCAGCTAACACTTCTAGTTTTCGCTTCTTGAAGAGCCCGAGAAAACCACCTTCATGGACAACCTTCGAATTTAGGATAACAGCATCTGCACCTAATTCCTTGCGAACAACGTGCATCACTTCCGGCATTGTTGATCCTTTAAATTTTTTTACTTTCATGCTACTTTCACCACCCCGATGCTTTGAATTTCAGCAGTTGGCTCAATTTCATTATAAGAAAGGACTACAACATGTGGATAAAAACGGTCCAACAGTTGTTTAAAATACATTCGGATCGTCGGCGAGCACAATATAACTGGCATTTCTTCTTGCAAACTCATATTTTCCACATTTTCAGCAACCGAATGAACGACACGTTGCTGGGTATCTGGATCCATTGCTAAATAGCTTCCATGCTCCGTTTGCTGAATATGTTCTGCGATTAATTTTTCTACTTCACCTGATACCGTAATGACTTTCAGCTGTGGTCTCCCTTGAACAATTTCATTGGTAATTTGAGCAGATAACGATTGTCTTACATACTCTGTCAATAAATCAGTATCTGTGGTCATCTTGGCAAAATCAGCTAACGTTTCAAATATTACAGGTAAATTCTTTATGGAGACTTGTTCACGTAACAATTTCGCTAATACTTTCTGTACATCTCCGACAGATAATGGATCTGGTGTTACTTCTTCTACTAGAATCGGATTCATTTCTTTTAAATGATCGATGAGTTGCTGTGTTTCCTGTCGCCCTATTAACTGGTGGGCATAACGTTTCACTAATTCGGTAATATGAGTTGACACAACCGATGGCGGATCCACCACTGTATATCCAGACATCTCAGCATCATCCTTTGCTTCTTCCGTAATCCATTTCGCCGGAAGTCCAAAAGCTGGCTCAACGGTATCAATACCGTCAAGCTCATCTTCATCAATACCTGGACTCATCGCTAAATAATGATCGAGAAGTAATTCTCCTCTAGTTACTTCATTTCCTTTGATTTTCAAACGGTACTCATTCGGATTTAACTGGATATTATCTCTAATTCGTACAACCGGAATGACAAGCCCTAATTCGATTGCTAGCTGACGTCGGATCATAACAACACGGTCTAATAAATCACCGCCTTGATTCGAATCTGCTAACGGAATCAGTCCATATCCAAATTCAAATTCAATCGGATCCATATTAATAAGACCAACGACATTTTCTGGTAAACGCATTTCCTCTGAATCGGATTCATCAATTTGTTCTTGCGTTGGTTCTGCTTCTTCCTGCGATTTCCTTGACAACGAAAATGCACTAAAAATCAGTACAGCTGCTATCACTGTCGTTAATAGAAAATTTATAGGTGTCAATCCTAATAAAAAGATTGTTCCGCCTGCAATATAAAGTAAAGTTGGATAGCGTAACAACTGCTTACTGACATCTGCACTCAAATTACCGTCTGAGGCAACCCTTGTGACGACAATACCTGTCGCCGTTGAAATTAACAGGGCTGGAATTTGACTTACAAGTCCATCCCCAACTGTCAATCGCATATAGACGTCAATTGCTTCATTAAAGCTTAACCCTAATTGTGCTACACCAATTATCAAGCCAAAAATTATGTTAATTAAAACAATAATAATCCCTGCAATAGCGTCCCCTTTTACAAACTTACTGGCACCATCCATTGCTCCGTAGAAATCGGCCTCGTGCTCGATTTTCTCTCTTCGATCTTTCGCTTGCTGTTCATTTATCATACCTGCATTCAAATCTGCATCAATACTCATTTGTTTCCCTGGCATTGCATCCAAGGTGAAACGGGCAGCAACCTCGGATACACGCTCACTACCTTTAGTAATAACGAGAAATTGAATGATAATTAAAATAACAAACACCACAAAACCGACGAGCGGGTTATTACCAATGACGAACGTCCCGAAAGTTTCTACCACTCCGCCTGCATTTGCTTCTGACAAGATCGATCTCGTTGTCGAAACATTCAAACCGAGTCTGAACAATGTCAGTAGTAATAATAACGAAGGAAAGACGGAAAATTGCAGTGGTTCTGTCGTATTCATCGAAACTAGTATCACGATTAATGCTAGAGATATGTTGATTAAAATTAATATACTTAATAACCACCCTGGAAGTGGTATGACTAACATGATAATAATAGAAATAACGCCGAGTAAAACAGAGAAATCTCTAGCCTTCATCTTGACAACTCCTTTTAAGAAAAACTAAAAAAACCGATCCGTACTTGCTAAATTAGATTGACATAATCCGAATTAAGTCAATTAGATCTCTATGACGATGTGGTAATTTTGATATTTTTATAGTGCTCCGGAAATAGGCTCCGAGTCTTGTGGGGCACGGAGTGGTTGGCCGAAGCGGTATTCAAGCACCCTAACTATTTCAAAATGATCAATAACACGAGCCAATGATTGTTACACTTTTTTCTGGATGCGGTAAACATAGGCTAATATTTCAGCTACTGCCTGGAAGAATTCCTCTCCAATAATTTCACCCATCTCGACTTGATCATATAATGCTCTTGCTAAAGGTCGATTTTCTACTGTTACCACATCATGATGCCGTGCGATATCTTTGATTCGTTGGGCAACGAAATCGACTCCTTTCGCAACAACATATGGAGCGTCTGCTTTTGCCTCATCGTACTTGATCACAATCGCATAATGGGTTGGGTTGGTTATGACGACATCCGCATTCGGCACTTCACTCATCATCCGCTGCATCGCCATCTGGCGCTGTCTTTCTTTCATTTTCGATTTAATGAGCGGGTCACCTTCAATATTTTTGTATTCATCTTTAATATCGTTTTTGGACATTTTATTTTGTTTCTCAAAATCATATTTCTGATAGGCATAATCAATCACGGAAATGATCAATAAACCTATCGCTGCTGCTATACCCATTTCAATCGTCATTTCACCAAAAAACGCTAACGAATTATTAACTTCTTTATCCGCAAGCATCATCATTTCATCACGATTCATCCAAATAATCGAAAAGGTAATAACACCGACTACTACAATTTTTAATAATGATTTCACTAACTCAACTAACGCTCTGGCTGAAAAGATTCGCTTAGCACCTTGAATCGGATCAATTTTATTTAATTTCATTTTCAATGGTTCCGCCGTGAATAAAAAACCAAATTGCAAGAAATTCGAAGCTAAACCTGCTACTATTGCAATCAGCATAATAGGTGCAATTGCCAGACTGATTTCCATTAATACGTCTTGTAACATACTGAATACTTCCACCTCTGTTACTTCATGGTGAATGTATTCGGTAAAAAACTTTTCATACATGGCAGTCATTGAATCTTTTAGACTACTTCCTGTTACAAATAAAATAGTAAATACAAAGAATAATAAAATGGCAGTATTCACATCTTGACTTTTCGCAACCTGGCCTTTTTTCCTGGCATCTTGTCTTTTTTTCGGAGTTGCTTTTTCGGTTTTCTCGCCAGCGAAATATTGTAGATCCAACCTTAATTTCATTGATCAAGCACCTCCGAACATTTGTATAAGGCTTTGCATCGCTTGCAGCGTGAACTGAAACAATTGCTTGCAAATTGCAATATAGAAAGGAATAAAAACAAATAGCACAGCAAAAGAAACAAGTATTTTTAATGGCAAGCCTACCACAAACACATTTAACTGTGGTACGGTTCTGGCAATGATCCCGAGAGCGACATCTACTAAAAATAAGCAACCGACAATCGGCAATGCTAGTTGAAAGGCCATAAGAAACATCTTGCTGAACGTTTGTAGGATAAGATCAATATTGCTAAATTGCATCATCTGATCCAGTGGTAACTCCTCATAGCTGTACATTAACCCACTTAGTAATAAATGGTGTCCATCCACAGTCAACAAAAATAAAATGGCGATCGTATAAAAATATTGACCAATTAAGGGACTTTGCGCACCGGTTTGCGGGTCAACAACATTGGCAATGGCAAAACCCATTTGAAAATCGATAAATCCACCTGCTATCTGAATTGCCGCCATAATGATATATGCCAATAATCCCATCAGTAAGCCAACAACCGCTTCTTTCATCACCAACAGCAAAAAAATACCGTCAAAGCTTAGATCAGGAATATCCAACGTATAAAACATCATCCAAGCGATAAAAAATCCCATGCCGATTTTGAACTGTGTTGGTATATTCCGGTATGAAAAAATCGGAACAGTCGATAAAAAAGTCAATACTCTGACTAAAATTAAAATAAATGCTGGAAAACGATTAATATCTATTAATTCAAACATAAATTATCCTATAAATTGATTAATATTTTGAAATAAATTAGCTGTAAACTCGACCATGGTAGTTAACATCCATGGTCCAAACACTAGAATTCCAAGCAATACAGCAACAATCTTGGGGATAAACGCCAACGTTTGTTCCTGAATTTGAGTGGTTGCCTGGAATATACTGACCAGCAGCCCAACGACAAGGGCCAATATCAATAGTGGGCCTGTTACCATCAGAATTGTATAGATTCCCTGTTTCGCCAGTGAAATGACAAATTCTCCGCTCATTATGCCTGTCTCCTCTCTCCTAGGATGGTATATAGCCATCCAATAATGCATGTGTGATCAAGTACCATCCATCCACCAGAACAAACAGTAATATTTTAAATGGTAAAGATATCATAACGGGAGGCAACATCATCATCCCCATCGACATCAAGACACTGGCAACGGCCATATCGATCACCAGGAACGGGACAAAAATCATAAAACCCATCTGAAAAGCGGTTTTCAGTTCACTGATCGCAAATGCAGGTACTAACGATGTTAACGGAATTTCCTCAATCGATTCAGGTCTCTCGATTTCTGCATAATTCATAAACAACGCTAGGTCCTTCTCTCTAGTGTACTTAGCCATAAACTCTTTAAAAGGCACACTCGCGGTGCTATATGCTTCTTCCAATGTTATTTCCTCTTCAAATAGTGGCTGCAATGCTTGCTCGTTTACTTCTTGAAAAGTCGGTGCCATAATAAAGAATGACATAAACAACGCTAGGCCAATTAACACTTGGTTAGGAGGCATCTGCTGTGTAGCCAGCGATGTTCGCACAAATGACAGTACGATTAAAATTCTGGTAAAACAGGTCATTAAAATCAAAATGCTGGGAGCTAAAGACAGAACGGTTAACAGCAATAATAATCGTACGGAAGTTGAAATACTTTCGGAGTCCGCACCGGAAAAAACATCAATCAGCTGAATCGTCATTATTCTTTTTTCCTTCTTTTAGTTTGTGCAGTAATTTCTGTCTGCCTTCTTTCATCGTGTTTAGCTCCTTATTAAACAGAGAAGAAAAGGTTTGATCTTTTGTCGTTTCCTTCTTTGTCTCTGGTGATTTGTTTCGCAATTTTAACGCCATGTTTTTCAAAGAATCAGTCATCTCGTCTTGCTGCCTTTCTAATTGTGCAATCGTATCGTCATCGGTAATTTCCATCAATAACTCTATATTATCTGCTACCCCTATTACATAATAGCGATTGCCTATTTTAACTGTCTGGATCGATTTATTGGCACCCACTGTAATGCCGCCATAATTTTCTATTACATTGTGCTTCTTTAGGAATCCTTTTTTCTTCTGTATAAATTTGGAAACAAAGATAATTAGGCCGATAACTACAGCTAGAGCTAACAACAACTGTATAAAACTTCCTAACAAACTTGGCGCCTCTACCTCAGGACTTCCGCTTCCTTCTTCATTTTCACTACTGATATCTTGCTGCTCTTGAGATTGATCTTTCTGCTGTTCTAACGATTCATCTACCGTTATATCCGCTTCTACCGATACTGGTACACTAAGTACGACGATGCATGCACAAAAGATGCTAACGAGCCATTTAAGGTTAATGCTAATCACCCCATTAACCTAATACTTTAGAAATTGCTTCAATTACACGGTCAGCTTGAAAAGGTTTAACGATAAAATCTTTCGCTCCTGCCTGAATAGCATCAATAACCATTGCTTGTTGGCCCATAGCGGAACACATAATAATCTTTGCATCTTCATTACTTGATTTAATTTCCTTAAGCGCTGCAATACCATCCATTTCCGGCATCGTAATATCCATTGTTACCAGATCAGGCTTTAATTCTTTATATTTCTCGACAGCTTCCTGACCATCCTGCGCTTCTCCTACAACGTCATATCCATTTTTCGTTAAAATATCTTTAATCATCATTCGCATAAATGCTGCATCATCTACTATTAAAACTGAGTGAGCCATTATGTTCATCCTTCCAATCGTCTATTTTAGTTGTTTTAATCTATCTTTCTTGCTTACAATATCTGTGACACGTACACCAAAGTTTTCATCTATGACAACTACTTCGCCTTTGGCAATCAATTTCTGGTTGACTAGAATATCTACTGGTTCACCTGCCAATTTATCTAGTTCGACAATAGAACCTGAAGATAGTTCAAGGATTTCTTTCACGGTTCGTTTCGTTCTGCCTAATTCCACCGTTACTTGTAATGGGATATCCATTAATAAATCCAAATTTCGTTGTTCTGTATGCTGAAGTGGTGCTTCATCAAAATTAGAGAACGATGCGGATTGCACTTCACTATTATTGCTAGTTGTCTGTCCACCTAATTGTCGAGGCTGATGCTGTTGAGCTTCATGCCGGCTATGCATCTCACGTTGACTTGGTGTTGCTTGATGCTGCTCTTGCTGATGTTGATTGGTTTCATATTCAACTTTCGGTTCTGGTTGAGCTGAAGCCACAGTCTCTATCTCATTCGGTGTATTAAATAATTGATCAACCAAATCTTTCGCGAAAGTAACTGGTAGTAATTGCATAATTTGGGAATCTATTAAATTTCCTATTTTTAGCTGAAAAGAAACTTTTATCAGAGTATCATCATCAGGTGTTAATGATTTCGTTTCTTCTGCCGTTACATCCATGATAGATGTAGTTGGTGGAGAAATATCAATTTTTTTATTAAAAACCGTAGACATACTCGTGGCCGCTGTTCCCATCATTTGATTCATCGCTTCCTGTACAGCACTTAAATGAATCTCATTTAGTTCTGTCGTATCCGGATTTCCTGAACCGCCTAACATAAGGTCAGCAATCACTGCTGCATCCTTAGATTCTAAAACAAATAAATTGGCACCAGTGAATCCTTCAGTATATTTCACTTCAACCCCTACGTACGGTTTAGGAAATTCCTCTCTCATGTCTCCTTTATCAATTACACTGATTGTTGGCGTAGTAATTTCTACTTTTTGACTTAGTATCGTTGATAATGTGGTAGCAGAACTGCCAAACGAAATATTTCCGATTTCGCCTAAGGCATCTTCTTCAATTGATGATAAATATTCACCAGTGGAAGAACTTGTTACTTGTCCATCTTCCTCTGCACTGTTTGATCCATTGAGTAAAGCATCAATCTCATCTTGTGATAACATGCCATCATTCATCATCCGAATCCCCTCCCTTAATGTCGTCTAATACTTGTACAGCTAATTTATGCTTTCTTTTACCGGGCTGGACATGAAATTTCGGTTCTTGATCAACATGTAACTGCAGTGGCTGATCAATCGTGTTGTTGAGCACAATGGTATCATCATGATCAAGGAACAGAAATTCTTCCAATGTAATGGATGTCTCACCTAAAACGACCGATAAATCCAAGCTGGTTTGTTTAATATTATGTGAAATAGATTCATATTCTTCCGGCTTACGTTCCTTGGACGTTTCATTTTGCATCCAGTAATGAACCGATAATTTCGGAATGATTGGCTCAAGAACGACATGAGGGATACAAATGTTGATCATACCACTGCTATCACCAATTGTCGTATCTAATGAAACGACAACGACGGTTTCATTAGGCGAGACCAATTGTAGAAATTGCGGATTCACCTCAAAGTCTTCTAGAATCGGATCAATGTCCGCTACACTCCCCCATGCTTCTTGCAAATTGTCTAATGCTTTCTCAAACAGTTGTGACATGAGTGTTGTCTCTATTTCTGTTAAACTATCAATTTTGTTAATACTTCTTCCTCTTCCACCTAGCATTCGATCAAGCATCGCATATGCAATATTAGGGTTAAATTCAAAAATAATTCTGCCATCCAACGGCTCAACACTGTACACATTTAAAATTGTCTTGGTTGGAATCGAACGGATGAATTCTTCATACGGAATCTGATCAACAGATGCCACTGCAATATGTACATATGTCCTTAACTGAGCTGAAAAATAAGTGGATAACAACCGCGCAAAATTATCATGAATTCTTGATATACTTCGTATCTGATCTTTTGAAAAGCGCAAAGCTCGTTTAAAATCATACACTTTTACTTTTTTGTCTTTTTCTTCTTCTTTTAGTTGATTTGCATCCATTTCACCCGATGACAAAGCGGATAATAAGGCGTCAATTTCATTTTGTGAAAGAACTTCATCTGCCATAACTTCACCTCCATTTCGGAGTTATGATTACTGAATGACTTTACTTACAATCAATACATCAATGATTTGACCTTGTGTCATTTGATCATTCATCGCATGCTTCATATTATCTTCTAACTCCGTCAAGTTCTCTTTAAAATCATTTGCCGTCAGGTCTACTGACAATTTAATAAACTGATTTTTGATCTGAAATTCTCTTTTCTGGATTTCTTCTAGTGCATCAGAGCTGTTGGTGATAAATTGGAATTGAATAAGAACAAAATTTCCATCATTCAGATCGGTACGAATCTCTTCAGTTGTATAAGAATATTTCACCATGTCATCGATCGACATTTCTTCTCCTTCTGCAGTAGTCTGATTCATCAGAAAATAAAGAACACCTGCGCCGGCAATGGTAATAAATACTAATATGATGACAAGGATTCTTATTAATTTAGGATTCATTTTGTTGTTCACCTACTTCTCGTTGCAGTTGATATAAACCAATATGCTTATAAAATTCTGTGATTTTTTGTTTCACCACTACTTCCTGTTCTTTCACAAATAATTTCTTCTGATTAATTAAGGTGATCGTTGTATCAGGAAGTGATTCCACTCGCTCTACAAACACCGCGTTGATTGTTAACCGATCACCGTTTAGTTTTGTTAATGTAATCATAGCTGAAGAGAGTCAAGGATATAGAGCTGCCTTAACTCTCAGCCTCCCTTTTTATCGTTTTAGATTTACTAATTCTTGCAAAATTTCATCAGAAGTCGTAATAATTCGAGTATTTGCCTGAAAACCACGTTGTGCGGTAATCATTTCGGTGAATTCTTCTGACAAATCCACATTGGACATTTCTAACGCACCAGATACGACCGATGCTGTACCATCTGATTCAGGTTCAAAGAGGAAGTTACCTTCATCGTCCTCCATCCTTCCAGCGTTCACCGAATTTTGGAACATGTTTGAACCAGTTTTATTTAAACCACCTGGGTTTGAAAACTTAGCGACAAGAATTTGACCAGCTTCTTGTGTTTCTCCATCCTGAATGTAGTTAACAATACCGTTACTTTGAATACTGAAACTCTCCGCTGTATCAGGGATTTTGATTCTGGATGTACCATCAATTGGATTACCATCCGCATCTGTTCCATTTTGACCTAATAAATATTGACCATTAGCATTAACGATATAACCTTCATTATCAAGATAAAGATTACCAGCTCGTGAATAACTGATATCCATTTCCTCTGTTGTTGCGCCATCAATGTTCTCACCAGTAGCAAAAACAAACATTCCGTCCCCTTCAAGCTGCAAATCTAACGGCCGGCCAGTCGTCTGACGGTTACCTTGTGTATGCACATTGTCAATCGACCCAAGCTGAACCCCTGTTCCTACTTGAGAGGGGTTAATACCACCTCTGATATTTGTCGGGCCGCTTGCACCTGATACCGATTGACTCATCATATCCTGAAAGGTAACACGACCTTTCTTATAACCCGTTGTGTTCACATTGGCGATGTTATTTCCGATAACATCCAGCTTTGTTTGGAAACCTTTTAAACCTGAAATACCAGCATACATTGATCTTAACATTGTAAAACTCCTTTTCTATTGATTAATCGGCGTCGCATCTGTCGGTCCGCGACGGTTAAGCCTCTCCTTAATGAGTCCAGCTTATTCCATAATAATTGTGCCTGTAATATTCGTAAAAATCTTACTTTTCAGCTCTGCTATTTCCATAGCAGTAATCACTGTTTTATTGTTCGCATTGACTACAAAGGCTGCCTGATCCGTAATAACAAGTGATTCTTTCACACCTTTTTGGCTTGCTTCTTGCAGCTTACTTTCTATTTTGGTCCACTGTTCATTTGTGACTTCAATGTTTCTTGACTGCATACGTTGCTGAGCATGCTTGCTAATTTGTATCGAGTGCTGCTGGGATAAAACATCTTTAAACGGAACCGCTGAAGATGTACTTGGTGTATTTTTTTTAGTTCCAGGAAGGATAGTGGGATGAAAAGCGTGAATCCTGTTGACCATCGAATCCCTCCCTATACTTCAGTCTCGTCAGTTTTTGTTTCGGAATCTATTTCAGTATCACTGTCTTCTTTTGTTCCAGCCTGTGAGATACGCAGAATTTCATCCGTATAAATCTTCTGACCATTTTCTAGTTCAATCACAGCATAACCTTGTTGTTCCGAAATCGCCACGACATTACTAGTTACGATTTCTTTCGGCTCTGCTATCTCTCCCGTTTCTTCATCAAGTCTGTAATACTCCACTTCTTCTCCTATTAAATGGCTATATTGAATGACAGGTGAAACGGATTGATTAACGACCAAAGACTCGATTGCACTAGACATATTCATCATTTGTTCCAATGAAGAGAAAGTCGCCATCTGCGAAATAAATTCTTTATCTTCCATCGGATTTAATGGATCTTGATTTTGCAACTGTGTCATCAAAATTCTTAAGAATTCATCTTTTCCCAAACTAGAACTCGTGGTTCTTGTCTGTGTCTGATTAGATAAATAATAACTGGAATCAATATTTGTCATTTTTTCACCTACACTTTCGCATCCATTAAAAGATCCTTGAAATTCAACGGATCTTGTTCATCACCTTCTTGGGATTGCTGATCCTGACTATTCGCCTCTTGCTCTTGACCATTTTCATCTGACTGTTCCTGTTCTTGAGACCAGGAAGACTCGTTGCTTGATGTCACCGTATCTTGTCGTTCAATGGCAACCTGATTTGGTGAAAACATGTGGCGCAATTGGTGTAGATTACCCTCTAACAGGTCTTTTGCGCTTTGAGATGCCACCATCATTTTGACCACCATCTCGCCATTTACTTGTGTGAGTCGAACGGTAACATCACCCAATGACTCAGGTTGCAGCCTCAACATCAATTGATTTGTACCATTTGGCAACTTCATAAAGTTACTTTTCTGGATGGCTAGATTAAATTGGTCCAGTAATTGCTTCTGTGCTAATTGCTGATCATCACCTGTATGCTGCACGTGAATAACATATTGCTGCACCTTGGAAGTAACCATTTGTGAAGAAGCTTGCATATCCACTCTGGTTTGCGTCACTTCTTGCTTCGTGGTCCCCCCATACTGCTCGATTGCATTTTGTATCCACTTCGCTATATCTTGCTGTGTTACCTGCTGAGCTTGACCGTAATGTTTGTTCATCACCTGACGATTTTGGAAATTTTTCAACAGCTTGTTCCATACTTGAATTGTAGCGCTCGATTCGTCTTTTTTCAGCATAGCTGTCAGGTTGTTTTGAGTTGATTGATCCTGATTCGACCATTGTCTCAACAGATCGATTAGCTGTTTGTAATCCTGGCTTGTTAATGATTGTTTTTGCAATTGACCCAACATTCTTTCGGTAGATTTTATGATGTTCTCTAATCGTGTTTGATTATCTTCGCCTTGAAACCATTGACTACCCGAAAATTGTAACGACATTGATGTATCAGGATTTCTTGTCAATTTTCCATCAGAAACCACCGATTGGTTCAGTTGATCAATAGTTTGCAAGAGTACTAGATTATCCGGTGCGACTTCACCTTTTTCCATTTGTTGCATGACCTTATCCAAGATATCCTTCAACTCACCCTGATCGAATGTCGACTGTTTTTTTACATCTTTCAAAAATTCTTCTGGCAGTACTTCTTGATCGACTAATTGCTGTAATAATTCTAGAAATGGTTGCTTCAGATCTTGTTCCGCATCGGGCTGAACACGGGCCAAAAATTTTCGAAAACTTCCAGATTCCTGCAGCGTGTTAGTTGCACTCTGTTGTATAGTTGTTTGATTTAATTGAGCCATTATATTTTGCGTGATGTACAATTTTTCACCTCCTTTCAAATCAAATCCCAAAAAATTACTGTGCAAGAAGTTCCGCTGAGTACGTTGCTGCCATTTCGGCTTCCATTTCAGAAAGTATTTCCGCTCGAACTTCCGCATCTAACTGCTCCAATACCGGAATTACAGTAGCTTGCTCCATATTGGCTAGAATGTCAGCGGCATTCTTCGGTTTCATTTCTTCAAACGTGACAGACATTTCCTGAAAGGCTTGATTGTCATCTTCACTTGCTTCTTCTTCGTTACTTGTTTGATTCAGCTGTTCATTTAAGGAGCTAACGGTTGTTTCTAACTCTTCTATCGTATCCGTCTTCGTCTGCACTTCTGCTTCTAGCTCTTCCATTTGTCCCTCTAATTGTGTAATGGTATCCTCTTTTGCTAAGAGTTGATTTTCGTGTAACTCTTCCTTATCTGTTGTTACAGTGTCTTCCAGGAAAGGTATTTTATTAATCGTTTCTTTCGTAAACTTTGTGACATTGACATCCGTCGCAAAGAGAATGATGAATGTCATGATTAAGGCAAAAAGTAAAGATACCACAATGACAACTAACCATTGAAACAAGCCTGGTTTTTTTTCTTTACTCTTCATTGAATTGGTGGCCATTTTTTCACCTGCCCCTACTGTCTGTATACTGACGAATGGAAATCTCATCCATCATCATTGCTTCCTTATGCTGTTCTAATTGCAGAAATTCCAGTTGCTTATGCTGGAGCAAATGATCAATTTTTTTCACTTCCACATATTGCACAGTTACTTGCTCTTGTTGTTGATTCATTTGCTTTCTCGCCTGATCCACTTTACGTTGTACCGATAAAATGGTAGGGGCTAGAAAATCCAAGTATTGCTGATAGGATTGTAACTGATCAATTTGAGTTCGATCTGAGAGCGACGCCACGTATTGTGCTTCGATTCTTTCTTTCTTTTGTAATAATTCATATAAGAGCTCTGCTTGCTTTTCGAAAGTGGCGACAACCTCCTGTAATTTCATCTGGGCTTCCTGTTTCTCGTTTTCTCTCAACATTTTTATCTTTTCGTAACCGACAAGTTGTTTCATTAGGATTGGCTCCTTCTGGCAATTTCCTCTAATTGCGTAATCGCAGTCTTATCATCACATTTGTCATCCATATCCTGTTTTAAGATGTTTAAAATGCTTGGCTGCAACTGAATCGCTTGATCGACAACAGGGTTAGAGCCTCTTTTATAAGCACCAATCTGTATTAGCTCTTCATTGTCTTCATACCTCGCAAGGAGAGTACGGATTTTTTGGATTACGTCAAGCCGTTCTTTGGAAATAATTTGCGGCATCACTCTGCTGACGGACTTCAGTACATTAATCGCAGGGAATTGACCTTTTTCTGCAAGACTGCGATCTAGTATAAAGTGGCCGTCTAAAATCCCTCTCGTCGTATCTGCAATTGGTTCATTAAAATCATCGCCGTCTACCAGTACAGTATAAAAAGCGGTGATAGATCCATTCATACTCGTCCCTGTGCGTTCCAATAATGAAGGTAACATCGCAAAAACTGATGGCGTATATCCTTTTGTTGTCGGCGGCTCACCGATTGCCAGTCCAATTTCCCGCTGAGCCATGGCTACCCTTGTTACCGAATCCATCATTAAGTTCACTTCATAGCCTAAATCGCGAAAATACTCACTAATGGCTGTTGCAGTATACGCCCCTTTAATTCTCATTAGTGCTGATTGATCAGAGGTGGCCACTACTACTATCGATTTTTTTAAGCCTTCAGGACCTAAATCTCGTTCGATAAATTCTTTCACTTCTCGTCCACGTTCTCCGATAAGCGCAATCACATTTATATCGGCACTACTGTTACGGGCGATCATGCCGAGCAATGTACTCTTGCCAACACCGCTTCCTGCGAATATCCCGACACGTTGCCCTTTGCCGACAGTTAACATAGCATCAATTGCCTTGACACCTATTTGCAAAGGAGCTTGAATTCTTGGTCGTTGTAATGGATTAGGTGGTGCTTGCTCCGTTGGAAATAATTTCAATCCTTTAGGCAGATGTGAACCATCTAGCATTTTCCCGGTAGAATCTAGTACTTTTCCAATCAGCCCTCTGCCTATTTTAATTTGCAATGCATTTTTCGTGGCTTCTACTAAACAGCCTGAACCGATATTATGAAGTGATGAATAAGGCATTAGTAAAACTTTCTCATTATAAAACCCAATGACCTCTGCCATGATTTTTTCATCTTTTTTCTTCGTATGGATATAACACACTTCTCCGATTCTTGCTTCTGGACCTTTCGATTCGATGAGCAGTCCAATCACACGATCGACTTTTCCATATCTCTTATACGGATCCAAATGTTGAATTTCATCCAATATCATTTGTGTATTCACGTGTGATCTCCTCCACAACATACGAAAGCTGGTTTCTTATTTCTTCCAGTTGAGTATCTACCGAAGCGTCTATTTTGCCAAAAGGCGTCTCAATCATGATTTGTTCTCCATCCAAGATAGAAGATGGATAAATCATGAACTCGATATCTTTGATCAAAATCGCGCTTAATTCTTCTTTGTATTCCTGAATAACAGGGTAATATTGAGCAGAAACAAACAATGTCACAGAAGGATGTTCTTTGACCTGATTCATTAACGATTTTGCTAGTCCGACGAATTTTGAATGATCTTCATCCAGTGATTGCTGAATGATTTTCTCTGCTACCGCTAAAGATAAATTCAAAATTGTCTCATCACTTTCTGCAACAATTTTATGATATTCCTTGTTGGCGGTCTGCAACACATCCTGCGCCTCCGTTATTAATGACTGAAATTGCGTCGTACTATCCTGTTTCCCCTGTTGAAACCCTTGTTGATAACCCTCTTGTTGAGCCTGTTCTATGTACTGTTGGCGTTCTGCTTCCCAGTTGGTTCGGAGTTTGTCAATTTCTTGTTGAGCTTCGAACTTGAGTTGTTCTGTTTGCTGTAATGTGTTATTCAACTGCTGTTTTGCATTTGCTATTTGTTTACTGATATCTTCTTTTTCTGTCGAAAACCCTTCATATTCTGAGCGAGAAGATGGGGTTTCGACTTTTCGTAATTGAATCTGTCTGGGCGGCAAAGAATGATGATTAGACAATAATATCATCTCCTCCGCCTCTGGCGATGACAATTTCGCCAACTTCCTCCAGACGTCTGATCACGGCAACAATTCGCGATTGTGATTCTTCTACATCACGTAATCGTACTGGTCCCATGAATTCCATCTCTTCTTTAAACGTTTCAACCATACGAGTAGACATGTTACTGAAGACAACTTCCTTCACTTCATCACTTGCCACTTTAAGCGATAAGCGCAGGTCATCGTTTTCGACTTCACGTATTACTCGCTGGATTGCTCTATTATCCAATGTTACGATATCTTCAAATACAAACATCCTTTTCTTAATCTCATCCGCTAACTCAGGATCATCAATTTCCAATGTATCCAAAATGGTCCGTTCCGTACTACGATCGACACCATTTAACACTTCCACTACGGATTGAATACCACCAGTCTGTGTATAATCCTGTGATACAGTAGTAGACAATTTACGCTCCAAAATTTGTTCGACTTCTGCAATAATTTCTGGAGAAGTTGAGTCCATTACCGCAATTCGTTTCGCAATATCTGCTTGCATCTCTTGTGGTAACTCTGACAAAATTTGGGCAGACTGTTCCGCATCCAAATACGATAGAACAAGTGCGATCGTTTGTGGATGCTCGTTTTGAATAAAATTAATAATTTGTCCCGGCTCTGCTTTTCTGGCAAAATCAAATGGTTTCACTTGCAAAGAGGAGGTTAAACGTTTGATGATATCATCCGCTTTATCCTCTCCTAACGCTTTTTCTAAAACAGTCTTTGCGTAACTAATACCACCTTGGGAAATATAGTCCTGCGCCATCGCTATTTCGTGAAATTGTTCGAGTATTTCTTCCTTTTGATTCCCATCCACTTTCTTTACAGACGAAATTTCCAACGTTAGCTTTTCGATTTCTTCTGGCGTTAGATGTTTATAGACTTGAGCAGAAACATCAGGACCTAAAGAGATTAATAAAATAGCTGCTTTTTGTTTGCCTGTTAATGTTTGTCTTTTTGCCATCTTAACTAACCTCCTTTAATCCTCGGAAATCCAGCTTCGCAACAGTTTGGCAAAATCTTCAGGTTTATCTGCTGCATATTTCTCTAACTGTTTCCGTCTGATAGTATTGTCGGAATCCTCAGCTTGCGTAATTGGCGGGATCTCCTGATCCTCATAAGTCGTCGTTTCCATTTCTTCTACAATATCATTTTCTGCTCGATTTCTCCGAAGCATCCAAATAAGGACGATAATCGCTAAGATTAACAAACCTCCTACAATATAAACCCACATCGGTATCGCTGTCGTAACAGTAGGAGTCGATAACGTATCCGTTCCCTCAAATGGTTGAAAAACGATCGAGACCTTTTCATTTGGCGTCACTTCACCATAAGATTTATCAATCGATGTGGCGATAATAGAATCCAATATAGAAGCGACACTCTCTTCAACATTTGCCTGCTCTTGAGCAGAAAGTAGTTCTGTTTCACCGTTTTCATTCAACCTTGAGTTATCGATCGCAACCTGAATACCTAAATCCCTGACTTTATAAGGGCTTTCGACGATATCTTTTTTGATCCGGTTAAATTCATTGTTAACGGATTCCTTCACCAATTCGTAATCGCCGACATTCCCTTCAGTATCAGCTGGATAATTGGCAATCTCACCATCTTCTACCCCAGCAGCACTGTCTTCAGGCTGGGCACCAGTGAATGACTCCGTTATCGTTTCGACACTGACAGGTAACGTATCATTCTCTTCGTCAACTGGTTCAACTATCTCTTCTACTCTTTGCTCTTGTGTAAAATCAATATCCGTAGAAACAGATATAGCTACTTTGTTCATCCCAATCATAGATCCTAGCATTTTCTTAACATTACGCTCGATGTCTGATTCAATGTCTGACTTAATTTGCTGTTGCGATGTATATGTATTGCTATTATCAAATGAATTTTCATTATTCAAATCAAAATACTCAAAATGTTGGTTCATAATGACGATATTATCATTAGAAAGGTTCGGTACTGATTTTGATACTAAATTATATAATGCATTAATCTCACTTGGTTCGAATTGATAGCCAGCAGCTGTCTGGATTACAATCGATGCAGAGGAAGCTTCCTGCTGATCGCTGATAAACACCGGATCTTCAGGAATATTTAATTTGACTTCCGCACCATCTATCCCTTCTATCTGCATGATTAAATTAGCTAATTCCGTTTGCATAGCGTCGAGTTTCATTACTTCAAATTCATTATCCGTAACACCAAACGAACTATTCTCTGCAAAAAAAGAATAGTCTATGCTGCCGCTATCCGGTATCCCTTGTGCAGCAAGTTCTACTAGCAGTGAATCTGCCATTGCCTCTGGAACTTGCACACCTGTTCCGGATTCAGTAATCTCATAGCTTACATTACGAGCATCCAATTCTTCGGTAATTTGACCGACTTCCTGCAGTGACAAATCACTGTATAACGGTACCATGCCGTTTTGAGAAGAAGTCCAGAACGCAGCTATAATAATAGCCGCTAACAACAAACCGATTACACCAAAAAGTAGCCCTTTTTGTTTTTTGGATATGGAACTGTAAAAGCTAGCCGCTTTTTCCTTGTATTGCTTCAATTTCTCGTTCATTTTTTGCCCCCAAAAATCATTACTTGCATACTACTATTTGTTAGACTTGCATTCTCATCACTTCGTTGTATGCATCGACTACTTTTTTCTGAACTTGTACGCCTGTTTGCAACATAATACTCGCTTTTTGTGCGGTAATCATTACATCATGCAAATCGTCAATTTCACCATTTGCCAGTGCTTGTGTCTTTTTGTCAGATTCGACCTGCGCTTGATTAATACTCTCTACTGCTTGTTTTAAATTATCCGCAAAATTTTGTTGTGACTGACCAACTGTTTGGGTTGGTAGTGCTGTTGTTTGAATGTTGTTAGATTGGATATTTTCTAATGAATAGATATTCATTCTTTTCACTCCCACCCATTATTATTTACCTATTTCCAGCGCCTTCATCAGCATGGTTTTGGATGCGTTAAGCGCTGTGACATTTGCCTCATAAGATCTAGTAGCACTCATCATGTCAACCATTTCTTGCAAAGGATCAACATTAGGTATTTCGACATACCCTTCTTCATTCGCATCAGGATGATTCGGATTATATACTAGCTGAAAAGGCTCATCGTCTTCTACAATATCTGATACCTTCACTCCGTTCCCAGCACTGCTTGATCCCGTAGTCGCCTGGTTGAGTACAGAAGAAAAGCTTTGTCCCTTTGAACCGAAAACCGTCATTTTTCTTCGATATGGTTCATATTCACCATTTTCATTCATGGTAGCCCTTGTCGTATCTGCATTAGCAATATTGGAGGAGATCGTGTCCATACGAAGACGTTGAGCAGTTAAACCACTCCCACTTGTATTAATTGCATTAAAAATTGACATTGTTAATTTCCTCCCCTAATGACGCTCTGCAGACTGGAAAACTTCCCATTAATCCGATCGACTAGTGCCTGATAATAAATTTGATTTTTTGCCAAGTCTGTCATCTCTTTATCCACATCAACATTATTGCCGTTGTGGTTATATGTAGAACTCGTATTTGTTGTGACTCGAACAGCAGATGATTCTGTCGAAAAATCAAGATGTCTTGCATCCGTTCTGGACGTTTTAAACCCTTTAGACAACTCGTCGTTAAGAATATTATTGAATTGCACACTTTTTGCTTTGTAGTTTGGAGTATCGACATTAGCGATATTATTGGCTATGGTCTGGTTTTTTACTGAAGCATACTGCAACGAATTTTCTAATGATTGGATCGTTCCTCCAAATAAAGACATAAAAAATCCTCCACTTTTTTTAATATAAACCGTCATAAAATTGAATTTCCTATCGAATATTGTAAAATAATTTCGATGAAGTGTCTATGACTTATCGTCATATTCTGACTAAAGTAGTGCAAGTTTTTTAAAAAAATAGGTCAAAAGAATTATTAATGTTTTTGTAGTTTTAGCGAAAACCTAATTCATTGTGACCTTTGAATCATTCATGATTAGTAATAAAATAACAAAAAATTCACAAAAAAAGTTCCTCACAACAAAATGTGAGGAACTTTTTCCTTATATTGATCCTTAAAAAGATTACAAATTAACCATGCACACTTACATTTATCACCAGTACAACTAACAACTTATATATGATAATGCTTTAACTCTCGTAAGAACTTATCATTCAACACTTTAATATAAGTACCTTTCATCCCTAACGATCTTGATTCAATAACACCTGCACTCTCTAACTTACGCAGTGCATTAACAATAACTGAACGTGTAATACCGACTCTGTCCGCTATTTTACTAGCAACCAGTAGTCCTTCAATACCATTTAACTCTTCAAAGATGTGCTCAATTGCTTCTAATTCACTATATGAAAGTGAGCTGATTGCCATTTGTACGACAGCTTTACTACGAGCTTCTTCTTCAATTTCTTCTGTTTTTTCGTGAAGGATTTCCATTCCGACTACCGTTGCACCATATTCTGCTAAAATCAAATCATCATCATTAAAACTATCTGACAAACGACTTAAAATCAATGTACCTAAGCGTTGTCCACCACCAATAATTGGTACAATAGTTGTTAAACCATTCTGAAACAAATCACGGTTCTCTACAGGGAATGCCGTATATTCACTTTCGATATCCAAATTTGTAGTGGTAGCTGTGATATTAAATAAATTATCGGTATACGTTTCTGGAAATTGTCGTTCCTCCAGCATTTTCTTCATTCGTTCATTTTCTATTTGCTGGTTGATCGCAAATCCTAATAATTTTCCTTTTCGACTGACAATAAAAATATTCGCTCCAATTACATCACGTAATGTTTTGGACATGTCTGAAAAGTCAACGGATTTCCCCTTTGTCTTTTGAAGCATGGCATTAATTTTCCTCGTTTTATCTAATAGTTCCATATTATTTCACCATCCATTTTTTATAAAATAAATTGACTTAAATCTTTGTTCGTTGCGATTGTTTTTAATTTCTCATTTACATAGTTTTCTGTAATTTCTACATTTCCTATACCAATGTCAGATGCTTCATAGGATAATTCCTCTAATAACTTCTCTAAAATAGTGTGTAATCTTCTTGCACCGATATTATCCGTTTCCTGATTCACCTGATAAGCTATCTCTGCCAAGCGATTGATGGCTTCCTCTGTAAAGGTAATCGTAATGCCTTCTGTCTCCAGCAATGCTTTATATTGCTTTATTAACGCATTTGAAGGTTCTTCCAGTATTCGTTTGAAATCAGCTACAGTCAATTTCTCGAATTCAACCCGAATCGGAAAACGCCCCTGTAACTCCGGTATCAAATCAGAAGGCTTTGCCATATGAAAGGCACCTGCTGCAATGAAAAGCATGTGATCTGTTTTAACCGGTCCATACTTCGTAACAATGGATGAACCTTCTACGATCGGCAGAATGTCACGTTGTACCCCTTCCCGAGAGACATTGGCTGATTGCTCTTGCTTCACTGCAATCTTGTCCATTTCGTCAATGAAAATGATACCGGTTTGTTCGGCTCGTTCAACCGCTTGCTGTGTCACGTAATCCATATCAATTAACTTCTGAGCTTCCTGTTGTGTTAATACTTTTCTAGCATCCTTTACTGCTAATGTACGTTTCTTTTTCTTTTTAGGAAATAGCTGGCCAAAAGCATCTTGCATGTTCATGCCCATTTGTTCCATCCCTGATCCTTGCAGCATATCAAACATATTAGCTGACTGTTCCTCGACTTCAATGGTTACCATGCGATCTTCTAATTCACCTAATTCCAACATTTTTTTCGTCTGCTGCCGTTGTTGTCTAATACTGTTGTCGGCTTCCAAGGAGTTACCATTATCTTCTTGCTGTTCCTCATCTTGATTCGCATTCATAAAGAAGTCAAAAGGATTTTTTGAATTATTTGATTTCTTTTTCGACGGAACGAGCAATTCTACAATTCGTTTATTAGCTTGCTTCTCCGCTTTATCCTGTACTTCAGCCATTGCTTCTTCCTTTACCATTCGAACAGCCGTCTCGACAAGATCCCGTACCATTGATTCCACGTCACGGCCAACATAACCGACCTCTGTATATTTGGTTGCTTCAATTTTAATAAATGGGGCTCCAACTAATCTTGCTAATCTTCTTGCTACTTCTGTTTTTCCGACTCCCGTTGGACCAATCATTAAAATATTTTTCGGTACTATTTCATGACGTAATTCCTCAGGCAGCTGCATTCGTCGATATCGATTCCGCAAAGCAACCGCTACTGCTTTTTTGGCATCTGTCTGGCCAATTATGTATTCATTTAATTTTTCCACAATTTGTTTTGGTGTAAAGTCGATGGACATATCCTTCACCCTTTCTTATTCCAGTTCTTCGAGAATTAACTGATCATTTGTAAACACACAAATCTCGCCTGCAATTTCCAGTGACGCACGAGCGATATCTTTCGCTTCCATATTAGATGCATGTTGTTTCAAAGCTCTTCCGGCACTAAGTGCATAATGTCCGCCAGAACCGATCGCCAGAATTCCATCATCTGGTTCAATAACTTCGCCTGTACCCGATACAAGTAATAATTCATCTTTGTTCATTACAATCAGCATCGCTTCAAGCTTTCTTAAGTATTTATCATTGCGCCAGTCTTTCGCCAATTCTACTGCTGCTCGTGATAGATTACCATCGTGTGTTTCTAATTTGGTCTCGAAGCTTTCAAAAAGCGTAAATGCATCAGCTACTGAACCAGCAAAACCCGCCAAAACTTGGTCACGATACAACCGTCTTACTTTTTTTGCTGTGTGCTTCATCACAACCTGGTTGCCAAATGTAACCTGACCATCGCCACACATCGCGGACTTGCCATTGTGCTGGATAGCAAATATGGTTGTTGCATGAAAAGTACCCATCTCCATTCCTCCTATCGTTTAGCTCGTGGATGAGCATCCCTGTATACGTTATTTAAGCGGTCCTTTGAGACGTGTGTATAGATTTGTGTAGAAGATAAGTGAGCATGTCCTAAAAGCTCTTGTACCGCCCTTAAATCCGCTCCATTATCAAGCAGATGAGTAGCAAAGCTGTGTCTCAACTTATGTGGATGAATATGTAATGTCATAGCGGACTCCTCCACCAACCTATTCATAATCATACGGATACCTCTTGTTGTTAACGGATTACCACGTGCATTTAGAAAAAGATAATTACCTGGCTGACTTTTTTGTGATATCAGTTGATCACGACTTTCTAATATATAGGTTTGAATCGCTCGCTGTGCAAAACCTCCTAAAGGGACATATCTTTCCTTGTTCCCTTTTCCTTGCACAAAAATCGTCTGTAATTCGAAATCAATATCTTCTATCCGAATCTTTACACATTCACTAACTCGGATACCTGTTCCGTACAACAATTCCAATATCGCCATATTTCGTTGTCCTAACGCAGTCGTTGTATCAATCGACTCAAACAAAACATCGATCTCTTCCAGATACATAAACTCAGGAATAGTATAGTCACGTTTAGGCAATTGCAAATGTACAAACGGATTTTCTTTAACGATTTGCTCTCTGACTAAAAATTTATAAAAGGAACGTAAGGAAGAAATATATCTGTTAACCGACCTTTTGGACAAATCGCGTGCATATAATGTGGTTAAAAAAGTACGAATCACACCATAATCTACTTCATGTAAAGAGATCAGACCCTGCTCTTTTAAAAATGTAAAAAAGACGGATATATCCTGTTCATAAGCTTCTATCGTTAATTTGGTTGCATTTTTTTCGATTTTTAAATAATCAACATATAATAACCAGCTTTTATAAAAATTCATAGATCACCTCTAAATGCGTTAAAATATTAACACAATAGCATAGAGTCTGCAATTATGTTTGCAAAATTGTCACTACTTTCTTCATTATTACATGGTTTCCCTTGTTGACAGTGCTTTAAACCATTACATAGTGACCCTTTCTTTCATCTTAACATTAAATGGTTCCTTATAGAAAAGAAAAAGTGAAGCTTACTATATTTCAAGCAAGCTCCACTCTTGTCAGCCTTGTTCTTCCTCTTTATAATCACATGAGGAACATTGAACCTGTACTTTTTTCTTCGATCTCTTCTCAACTAACATTTGATCACATTTTGGACAACTTCTGCCTACTGGCTTATCCCAGGAGAGGAAATCACAATCCGGATAGTTATCACAGCCGTAGAAGATTCTTCTTTTCTTCGATTTTCTCTCTACGATGTTTCCATCTTTACATTTCGGGCAATCCACACCGATTTCTTTTAAGATAGGCTTGGTGTTACGACAGTCCGGGAAGTTCGAGCAAGCAAGGAACTTTCCGTATCTTCCCATTTTATAAACCATCTCATGCCCACATTTCTCGCAATCAATGCCAGCTGGTTCATCACGAATTTCAACTTTTTCCATTTCTTCATCCGCTGTTTCCAGCCGCTTCTTGAAACCTTGATAGAATTGATCGATGATGTTAACCCATTTTGTTTTTCCTTCTTCGATAGCATCCAAATCGCCTTCCATTTTGACAGTGAATGCAACATCGATAATTTCCGGGAAGAATTCTTCCATAATCGTATTGACCATTTCACCAAGTTCTGTCGGAACGAAACGTCGGCTATCCAATGCTACATAACCGCGACGTTGTATGGTATCCAATGTCGGAGCATAAGTCGAAGGACGACCAATGCCTTCCTCTTCCATTGTTTTGACCAATCTTGCTTCCGTATAGCGAGGAGGCGGCTGTGTGAAATGCTGTTGCGGCTTCATTTCATCAGAATTAACTGTTTCGCCCTCTATTAAATCAGGCAGCCATTTATCTTTTTGTTTATTAGGATCATCAGAGCTCTCCGTGTATACCTTCATGAACCCTTTAAATTTAACTTTAGAACCATTCGCTCTGAACTCTACTCCCTGGTTAGTTAAATGGACAGTCATTGTATCCATTACAGCAGGTGCCATTTGGCTGGCGATAAATCGTTCCCAGATTAATTTATAAAGCTTAAATTGATCCCTCGAAAGAATTGTTTTCAATGAATCCGGATCACGTAAAGCATTGGTTGGACGGATTGCCTCATGGGCATCCTGTGCACCTTCTGCATTTTTAGACTTGTTGCTGTAACCATTAAATTCCTTCCCATAGTTACTCGTAATAAAATCCTTAGCCTGTGCTTTCGCCGTATCCGAAACCCGCGTCGAATCTGTACGCATATAGGTAATTAAGCCGGTAATGCCACCTTCACGTTTACCTAAGTCAATTCCTTCATATAATTGCTGAGCAACCATCATCGTCTTCCGAGCTCTGAAATTTAACTTTCTCGCGGCTTCCTGTTGTAAACTGGAAGTAGTAAAAGAAGGAGATGGATTTCGTTTTCTTTCTCTTTTGTTTACTTTTTCAACAAGAAAATCTTTACCTTTAATGGTCTGTAAAATCGCATCCACATCTTCCCTCGAATGCAGTGCTTGTTTTTTACCACCTTGACCGTAAAAGCTTCCTTCGAACTTTTGGCGACCTTTTTTAAAGTTAGACTCTATGCTCCAATACTCTTCAGGCTTAAAGTTTTTAATTTCATTTTCGCGGTCAATAATCATTTTCACAGCAACTGACTGCACACGTCCTGCACTTAGACCTTTTTTAACTTTTTGCCATAATAACGGACTGATATTATAACCAACTAATCTATCTAAAATTCTTCTAGCCTGTTGCGCATCTACTAAATCCATGTTAATGGTTCTAGGATGCTTAAATGATTCTTTTACTGCATCTTTTGTTATTTCATTAAACACTACGCGGCATTTAGAATCCAATTCAATATTTAAACTGTGGGCTAAATGCCAGGCAATAGCTTCCCCTTCACGATCCGGATCGGCTGCCAGAAACACTTGATCTGCTTTTTTAGCAGCTGTTTTTAATTCTTTTAAGACGGGACCTTTCCCTCTAATCGTAATATATTTTGGTTCAAAGTTATCTTCTTCATGTACACCCATTTGACTTTTAGGTAAGTCACGAACATGGCCCATAGATGCTCTTACTTTATATTTTTTCCCTAGATATCTTTCAATTGTTTTGGCTTTTGCCGGTGATTCAACGATTACTAGATATTGTGCCATTATTGTTACACCCTCCCGAGAGGCAAAATCAACTCAGATTGTTTCATTAATTATTTTTTCTTTGTAGAACGAGTTCAAAAAGTTATGATCATGAACTGCAAGTATACTTGTTAATGAAGAAACAAGCCTGTCTAGAAGTTCATAGACATGATTCCCGTTTTTTGAACTTCGTCTTTCAGATATGATAAATCTTCCCTATTATTAAATACTTTGTTAGGGTTTGTCAATCAAAGCAGTAGAAAAAATGTATAAATTTAGTTTATTTATGACTGTATAGCAAGTTGTTTAGCATGCCATTCTTCTAAAATATCCTCACTTTTTTGGACTAATTTAGCGCCGTCTTTGATCAGTTGGTGGCAGCCTGCACTGGTATCAGCAAGAATGTTTCCTGGGACGGCAAACACTTCTTTCCCTTGTTCTAATGCCTGGTCAACTGTTATCAGACTGCCACTCTTTTCTTTTGCTTCGATAACTAGCGTTCCGAAACTAAGACCACTAATGATTCGGTTCCGTTCAGGAAAATAATATTTTTTTGGCGGGTGGTCTGGTGGATATTCTGTCATTACCAGATTCTCTTGAATAAGTTGTTGATATAAATACTGATGTTGCGTTGGATAAATGTGATAAAAACCACTTCCTAATACCGCAATCGTGCGGGAACAATTCGCCAAAGCAGTTTCATGAGCATAGCCATCGATTCCTAGTGCCATGCCGCTCGTAAATAGGAAATTTTCTTGTAACAGAGGGGGCAAAATGATGTTCATTACCGATCGGGCTGTTTGAGAAGGATAACGTGTACCTATTACGCTGAGATTAGGAGAATGACTTAAGATCTCGAGATTTCCTTGTAAGTACAAGACAAATGGTGGATCGGGAATTTCTAATAAATTAGTGGGATAACGTATGTTAAAAATGGTAATGATATGATACTGCTCTGCGAATTGGACAATCTTTTGCTTTATTGCTTGAAGATGTAATTGACTGACAATGGCAGAAGCTTTTTTATCTGGCAGATTGAATATGGTTTTCCAATTTTGCTTGTCCCAATCGTAGAGATGTGTTAATTCGGGGTCTTGCTGGATCACACGTGCTAGAAGTCTTCGATTTGATCCGACAATGTAGTGCAAATGAACTAGCCGCCATTCTTTTTTCTCCATTTACATCCATCCTTTTGGATAGTGAAATAAGCTGAGACATAAATCTCAGCTTATTTTCACTTATTTAGTGTGTTTTACATTTGTCATAGAGACCTTTGTCTTTTAAAACATTGATTAACGTTTCACCCATTACAGATGGTGTTTCGGCCACTTCAATGCCACACGCATTCATTGTTTTGATTTTTTCTTCTGCTGTACCTTTTCCACCAGAAATAATCGCACCGGCATGGCCCATACGTTTTCCAGGAGGCGCAGTTGCACCACCGATAAAGCCTACAACAGGTTTCGTCATATTTGTTTTTACCCATTCAGCTGCTTCTTCTTCCGCAGTACCACCAATTTCACCGATCATCATAACTGCTTCTGTATCCGGGTCTTCGTTAAACGCTTTTAATGAATCAATGAAATTTGTACCGTTAACAGGGTCACCACCAATACCTACAGCCGTAGATTGGCCAAAGCCTTTTTCAGACAACTGATGAACAGCTTCATATGTTAGGGTACCAGAACGGGAAACGACACCAATATGACCTTTTTTATGAATGTAACCTGGCATAATACCAATCTTACATTCTTCAGGAGTAATGACACCCGGACAGTTTGGTCCTACTAATCTTGTTTTCTTACCTTCCATATAACGTTTTACTTTTACCATATCCATGACAGGAATGTGTTCGGTAATACAGATGACAAGATCTAACTCTGCATCCACTGCTTCGATGATCGCATCTGCAGCAAATGGAGCTGGTACATATATTACGGATGCATTCGCACCTGTCTGATCTACAGCTTCTGCAACTGTATTAAATACAGGAACGCCTTCCACTTCTGTACCACCTTTTTTCGGTGTTACCCCACCAACAATTTTTGTTCCATATTCTATCATTTGTTTCGTATGGAAAAGTGCTGTTGAACCTGTAATACCTTGAACAAGCACTTTTGTATCTTTATTGATAAAAACACTCATGTGAATGGATCCTCCCTTTTCCTTTAGATTTAAAGTTATCCTTTATTAACGAGTGCAACAATTTTTTCGGCACCATCAGCCATTGATTCAGCTGGTGTAATATTTAATCCTGAATCCGCTAAGATTTGCTTACCAGCATCAACATTCGTACCTTCTAATCGTACAACTAAAGGAATCGTTAAACCAACTTCCTTCGTAGCTGTCACGACACCTTCTGCAATAACATCACATTTCATAATTCCACCGAAAATGTTAACAAAAATACCTTTTACATTTTGATCGGATAAAATAATTTTAAATGCTTCTGTTACTTTTTCGGCTGTTGCACCGCCCCCAACATCAAGGAAGTTAGCGGGATCACCATTGTAATGTTTAATAATATCCATTGTTGCCATTGCAAGACCTGCACCATTAACCATACAGCCAATGTTACCGTCTAAGGCAATATAACTTAAATCATATTTAGATGCTTCAATTTCTTTCTCATCTTCTTCATCTAAATCACGAAATTCGACAATATCTTTTTGACGGAACAGCGCATTATCATCGAAGTTCAGCTTCGCATCTAGTGCTAATACGTCTCCATCTCCAGTTGTTACTAATGGATTAATTTCAGCAATTGAACAATCTTTTTCGACAAATACTTGATATAATCCCATCATAAATTTAACCGCTTTCGACAAATATTCTGCTGGAATATTAATGTTAAAAGCAAGTCTTCTTGCCTGATAAGGTAATAAGCCTGTTACAGGGTCGATAACTTCTTTAAAGATTTTTTCAGGTGTTTCAGCGGCTACTTCTTCAATCTCTGTACCGCCTTCTTCAGAAGCCATCATTGTTACGCGGGATGTTGCTCTGTCCAATACAAGCCCGATATAATATTCTTTTTTAATATCGCAACCTTCTTCAATCAGTAAACGCTTTACTTCTTTACCTTCTGGACCTGTTTGGTGTGTTACTAACGTCTTACCTAAAATTTCATCAGCATATGTACGGACTTCTTCGATATTCTTCGCTACTTTCACGCCGCCTGCTTTTCCTCTTCCCCCAGCGTGAATTTGCGCTTTCACTACCGAAACTGCTGAACCAAGTTCTTCCGCAGCTTTCACAGCTTCATCTACTGAATATGCTACTTTACCATTAGGTACAGCAACACCGTAACTACGCAAAATCTCTTTGCCTTGATACTCGTGAATATTCATCTTTCATCCTCCCATCAATTAATAACTGCATTCTCATTGTATAAAACATTGCCTTTGATTGTCTAGAAAATACTATGAATTCGTCTATCTTTTTTCTATGAATCTATAAAAATGGTAAGTATGCAGTAATTGCCTACCTTTTTGCGATATGGGAATAACCCTCAGTTGATGGATGATGCTTAGGTGGTAATTTTGAAATGATTCATGTGCTAGGATATCGCTCCGGCCAATCACTTGGCGTCTTGTGTGGCACGGGAGTCTACGTGATTGGACTGCGCTAGAGTGTAGACTCTACAACTGATGTCACAGGTAGTATTTAGGCTGTAACATATGTCATACTAATAATACATAGTGCATAGAAATACTGCTTTTATCTGTCCCATGTGTTGTAGCACTTTCCTTAAGCGCAGGAAATATGCGGAGACTCCCGCGGGATCAGTCGAGTCCGAAAATCCTACAGGAAAGCGGGCTTTGCTCATCACGAGGAAGTTGAGGCCGACCCCGCAGGATTTGGAGCAAATTTCCAGAGCCTTGCTAAAGCATATAAAACATTTCAAAATTATAACATTGACATACAGTTCCACTTTACATAACCCGTTTTATGAGCAGTCAGACTTTTGATTTATTCCATTCCTATTCATTGTTTTGTGATATGTTGGTTAAATGTTATTTTCTGACTGCCTTTTTATCCACCTGGTATATGTAAGCGAAAACTTCTGCTACGACGTGATATAATTCTTCGGGGATTTGTTCGTTGATGTTTAACTCTGATAGCAGTGTGACTAGCGACGGATCTGATTGTATCGGAATGTTATTCGCTTTTGCTCGTTCAATAATCTCTTCTGCTACATAACCTTTTCCTGACGCCGTTAACTTTGGTGCATGATCACTGTCACTGTCATATTGCAGAGCAGCTGCTCTTTTGCGATAGTTTTCATTGGGAGTCATATGCGAAAATCAATCCCTTCTGATACTGTACGTGCTGCATCAGTGATGGCATGCAGGCTGCTTTTTTCTTGTACCTGTTCCTCTGTCAGGCTTTTTTGGCTCACAGAGGATAGATGATAATCTAAGTCCGCTAACTTCTGTTTCAGAGCAGGCTTCATTCCTTCTAGCAATGGCTTAACCGTATCCTTATCATTATATACCGTCAGATTAATTACCCTTTTTTGAATTGACAAGGTTATTAATGTTTCGCCTAACGTCTGTAAATCAAGGTGAAATAAGATCCGACAATAATCAGGATCAATTTCGTCACTATTTTTCTTCTTTTTCCCTTCAAATTGCATACGGATATCTTCTGCTAAACCAAATCGTTCTCCTGGAATCTGAAAACTTTGCTGAAGTATGGAAGGGTCCTGTTGTACCATATTGAGCTGCATACCCGTCAATGTCTGTATAAATCGTTGAATTCGCTCTCCTCCACCAGTTAGATCAACTTGATGACTGGCAAGCAGCAGATTCTGTTTGATAGACAAATCACTATCCTTTGGTTGTTGGTTGTGAGAGCTTGTTAATTCCTGTGACTGGATTGCTTCATCTTGAATTCCGCTAGTTAAAATAAAATGTTTCAACAGATGAACAAAATGCTCTTTAACCGATAACGCCGATTGATCTGCATTAGCAAGCTGTAAAAGGAGAGCACGTGCAATGTTCTGCTCCGGCTGCGTCAACTGCTGTGCATATGCCTGTTGATATACCTCCGTCACCTGTTGCTTTAACGAAGTTGATGGCATAGGACCCTGTAACCAGCTTTGAACAACTTGTTGTGCTTGATTTGGTACAGTCTGGATCATTTTCTGCAAGACAGGCTGTTGCTCGACGATTTTTTTGACATTACCGGATGAATCTTGAACAGTACTATTTTGCGATAAACGTTGCAGAAACGCCTCGATCAGCTGGTGTTCATTTGGTTTTATCATCACCTGCTCATTCATCAATCTTTGCAATCCGCTCACAAATGATTCCAATACTGCTACAGGCGGTGTTTTTCCATTTGCCATCTGAGAAAGAAGCCCGTAGAAATTAGTTGATGTGGACGGTTGTGCTTGGCCAGGAGTCGTCCTAGCAATTTTACTTAAAAGCTGATGAATGGTAGATTCATTGCTTGTTAATAATTGCGATAGCGAACGGGTTCCTGCTTCCAAAGTAAAGGAACGTAGCTGTTGCTGTAAATCTTGTACTACCTTGTGATCACCTTTCGTCGTCAGAACTTGAAGCAGGGGTCTGATTTGTTCCCCTAACGATGTTGTTCGAAATGCCTGCACGCTGGAAAATACCTGTTCTGTCAAAGGTAAATTTTGTTGCATGATCGAAAGCAGCACGTTGCGATTGGCTTGATTCACTCCAAATTGATCCATTAATTGGACAAGTGATTGTGTATGTTTCGCTGTAAACGGAATTTGTTGCTGGATCAGTTCAGCAAGCAGGGCTTTTAGCCCCTTCTGATTTGACACACCTAACTGTTGCAGCAGTTGTTCACTAACGATATTATTTTGTTGTGGTGGTGTTTCAGCTATTTTCTTCAGTTGAATCATCTGCCCCACAGCTGTTACTTGAAATAGGTAACTGTGTTTCGAAGATAGTGAAGTCTCTAATTGTGCAATTATTTGTGCTCCACCTAACTGGATAGCTGCCCTTTGGCCGGGATATAAATCAAGTACTTTACCATTCAGAATTTGACCTGGTCTTAATGGGTTCTGTGTTACACTCGTCCTGTTTGCTACCATATTTTCCATTAGCCCAGCCGAAATATTCACCATCTTCCAAACCTCCTGTTATCTTGATTTTAAGAAACTTCTGCGATGAATGGGGGTCATACCAAATTGATTCAACGCATGCAGATGGTCTTTCGTGCCATAACCGCTATTTCGGTTAAATGCATATGCCGGAAACGTCTTATGTATTTCTTCCATCAACTGATCTCGAGTAACCTTAGCAATGATACTGGCAGCTGCAATCGAAATACTTTTCTGATCCCCTTTAATAATAGCTTCTTGAGGAATAGATAGCTTCTCCAGCTTCACTGCATCAATTAGAGCATAATCTACTTGTTCTAATTTCTCAATCGCATGATACATCGCTTTTTTGGATGCCTGCAGTATATTAATGCGGTCAATTTCATCCGCTTCCACAATTCCAATCTTGTAATCAACCGCATGTTTTGTAATATATTGATAAAATAATTCTCTTTGTTTTTTCGACAGCTTTTTTGAATCATTAATGCCGAGTAATTGAAAATCTTCCGGTAATACAACAGCTGCAGCAACAACTGGACCAGCCAACGGACCACGTCCGACTTCGTCCACCCCTGCGATGAAACGATATTGATTATGCCATAACGATTGTTCAAACTGACTCATCTTAACAAATTGATCCTGCTTCTGTTGCCTTTTCGCTTGTTTATTCTCGTACTGCTTCAAAAGTGTCCGAACTCCTTTACGTTCATCTTGATAGAATGATTGCAACACTTCTTCAGAAGGCGTCTCGCTCATTAAATATTCTTTAACCTGTCGAATCGTCCATTTTTCATTCATTTCAAAAATTACCTCATTTCTTACCATATCGGTTGTTTCTCAAAAAAGTAAAGGAGCTGGCCTCAAAAGTCAGCTCCTTTACTACAATTATTATTCTTACAGTTCTGGCTGTTCCAACGTGATAGGACCAAGCCTTGCTGAACGGAGATCCTGCAAAATGATATCTGCCGTCTTCTCGAAATTGACCCTGCCGCCAGATTCTAAACAACCACGCTGTCTGCCGATATGTTCAAATATTTCTCCCATGTCGTCCTGGTCCTGTTCAAGGCGGAATCTTTCTTCTAGTACTGCTGGATAATATTGTTTTAAATAGTCGATCACAAATGCTGCAACATCTTCAATTGGTAACAGTTGATCTTTAATCGTACCTACTGCAGCCAGGCGATAGCCGATAATCTCTTCTTCAAATTTCGGCCAAAGTATACCAGGCGTATCAAGCAGTTCAAATTCTTTCTTCACTTTGATCCATTGTTGACTTTTGGTCACACCTGGCTTGTCCCCTGTTTTCGCAATTTTCTTATTGACTAACCGGTTTATCAAGGTTGATTTCCCGACATTTGGAATACCGACTATCATCGCTCTTGACGGTCTTGGCCGGACACCTTTCTTCCGTAACCGTTCCATCTTGTCACTAGCCATATCATTCGCTGTTTGTACGACATGCTGAATATCTTTACGTTCATTGACATCTACAGCAATTGCGACATGATCCAGTGCCTTAAAGTAATCGATCCATTTAGCTGTAATGGCTGGATCTGCCAAGTCTTTTTTCATTAACACTATCATTTTTTGTTTTTGATTCAAAACTTCATGTAAAAGTGGATTTTGAGACGAGAGAGGGGCTCTTGCATCTACCAGTTCAATTACAAAGTCAACTAATTTCAGCTTCTCCTGTACCTCTCTTTTTGCTTTTGCCATATGTCCCGGAAACCATTGTATTGTCATGTTTGCATACCTCTTTCTTTAACACTAGTTGACCTTACTAAATTCATTTAACGGCCAGTATGTCCAACTCGCAATGCCAACTATATCATCAATCGGAATGACGCCTAAATGTCTGCTGTCGGTAGAATTGGGACGATTATCTCCTAATACAAACACATGTCCCTCTGGTACTGTTTCAATATTTCCCGGAATATCTTCTAAGGAGAAATTGGTCGTGTACTTCGATTCATCCTTAGCGATTTGTTCATCGATAAACGGTTCTTCAACAGCATTTCCATTTACGTATAATTGATCATCTTTATAAGTAATCTTATCACCTGGCAAACCGATCACTCTTTTTATGTAATCCCTTTTTGCGGTGGCATGAAAAACAACGACATCAAAACGGTCTGGTTCGCCAATTAATAAACTGAATTTATTGACAATCAAACGATCATTATTCTCTAGTGTTGGAAGCATGGACGGACCATCTACGACGATCGGCACCGCAATAAATATACGGATGAAGATAACGATCAAGACAGTAATAATTATTGTTTTTAGCCAATCCACCCAGTCCTTCTTTTTTTCTTTCATGTAAAAGATCCCTTCCCTACAACATCACGAGTCCTTCATCTATTATTATATAGAAGAAAAAGGAGCCTGACAACGCAAGCTCCTTTTTTTACATTATTACATTCATTAGCGAATTTCTTTAATACGAGCTGCTTTACCACGTAGGTTACGTAAGTAATATAGCTTCGCACGACGAACTTTACCACGACGAGTTACTTCGATCTTATCAACTCGTGGTGAATGCACAGGGAATGTACGTTCAACCCCTACACCGTAAGAAATTTTACGAACTGTAAATGTTTCACTGATTCCACCGTTTTGGCGTTTAATAACAACACCTTCGAATACCTGAATACGTTCACGGTTACCCTCGACAACCTTCACGTGTACCTTTACTGTATCACCAGCACGGAACTCAGGTAAATCAGTACGCAATTGATCCTTTGTAATTTCTTCGATTAATTTCTGCATTCTGTTACACTCCTTCCAAACCAATGCTCATATCGTTATACGCAGCGGAACATCGTTTATTAACCTTAAGCGCGTTCACTTAAGCACAACTATCAATATAGCATACCATCACTAGGATTTCAACTATTTTCTTCATGGGATTGCCATTCTTTTATCCATTGCTGTTCTTCTTCTGTTAAATCCATTTCCTCCAATAAATCTCGTCTACGTAAAAATGTCCGTTTTAACGCTTCTTTTCTACGCCATTGATCAATATGGGCATGGTTACCAGACAATAAAACGTCCGGTACAGTTAAGCCCCGAAAATCAGCAGGTCGTGTATAATGAGGATGTTCTAACAATCCTGTCGAAAACGAATCCTGTACTGCCGAGTCATCATTCCCCAATACATTCGGTAATAGGCGAACTACACTATCAATAACAACCATCGCTCCAAGTTCTCCACCTGTTAGCACATAGTCGCCGATCGAAATTTCATCGGTCACTAGCTCTGTTCGTATGCGTTCATCATACCCTTCATAGTGTCCGCAAATAAAGATCAAATGGTCTTCCTTAGCTAATTCTTCTGCTTTCTTTTGGGTATAGGGCTGGCCTTGAGGACACATCAATATAACGCGCGGTGCAGACGCAGTATCCTGTTGTACAGCTTCTACCGCATCAAAAATTGGCTGAGGTTTCAGTACCATTCCGGCACCGCCTCCATAGGGATAGTCGTCTACTTTGTTATGTTTATTGTCCGTATAATCCCGAAAGTTAACAAAATTGTATTGAAAAGCACCTGCTTCATGTGCTTTATGCAATATGGATGATTGAAACACTCCTTGAAACATCTCCGGAAATAAGGATAATACATCGATTTTCATCAGTCTAATAACCCTTCCATTGGTTCTATTATAATTCGTTGTGTATCGATATCTACTTCTTTCACGATATCCTCAATATAAGGAATTAAGTATTCTTTCCCTTTTTGTTTCACTACCCAGACATCATTTGCACCTGGTGATAAGATTTCACTAACTTTTCCTAGTATATTTCCACTGCTGGTTTGTACCTCACAGCCAATTATTTCATGGTAATAATATTCGTTCTCTTCGAGCTCTGTCAGCTGATCAGCTCGGATGAGAAGGATCGTATCCTTGAATTGTTCCACGTCATTAATATTCTCATAGCCTTGAAAATGTAATAAATCGAAATTTTTATGAACACGATGACCATCAATCGTTACAGGTGTCAGTGTATCGGTTGTTTTTGTTTTTACGTATAAGGTTGTCCCTGTCTCAAATCGATTCTCAAAATCCGTGATTCGAATGACACGAACTTCTCCTTTAATGCCATGCGTATTTACTATTTTGCCTACTTTCAAATGATCCATGTTTCGTAAAACCACCTATTATGTAATTTTTGTAATCATTCCATCTTGAATGACGATTGAGCGTTGACTCGTTATGTCATCCCATCTCATACCTTCTTCAATATCAATGATTGCATCCACTTCTCCTTCGTTCATTTCACTTCCAACCGGGAGAATTTCTAACTGCTCCAATTTGTATTTATACCATTTAATTTGATCTTTACGATTCGAGATTTCCTTTTTGAAACGTGTTGCTATATCAGCTTTTTTATTAGCGGAGCGCTGTTCCAATTTTTTCTGTTCAAATTTTAATTGCTCACATTCCTGCTCTAACTTAAAAATCTTAAATTGATATTCTTCTCTTAAATTAGCTTTGCTTTGATCGGTTACAATTTTTTTGATGGCAACTTTTTTTATTATTTTCATTATTTCATCCTCTTTCAATCCTATTCAAGAGTACGATCAGTTAATTAAAGAATAGCATGCACAGAAACGAAAGCGCAAGTCTCTGTTTACAGAACAAAATTAATAAAGCATGAACAGCCAATACCTATCAGCACATGTAAACCAGCCTTGCGCTTATTTATAAAAATACTAATGTGTAAATTAAAAAAACGCGCATAAAACCGCCTCGTTCTAAAGTACTAAAAATATATAGCTACCTATAATATGGATTATGTAAACTAGATTGTACTACAATGTGGTAATTTTGACATATTTATGTGCGTAGCAAAGCTCCGGAAATATACTCTGCGTTCTGCGGGGCACGGATTCAGCTAGGCTACTACATGCACTGCTTCTTTGCTGCCTTGTACCGAGGAAGCTACTTCGAAGCAATACTTGTAGACACAGGCACAGACAAAGTCGATCTTTAGCTCGCGCTGACGCATGCGGAGTCTCCGTACATTTCCTATGCTTAAGGAAGTGTTACATCGTATGTAACTGCTAAAAACAGTGGTTTTAGGCATATAGAATTCGAATAGCATCATGGCAATGATAATCAGCTCAATGTAATAGCTCTTGTTTACGTTGTAGAGTCTGTACCATAGCGCAGGCCAACCACGTAGACTACCGCGGGACGTGCAGGTGCTGAAGATCCACTTTGTGAAGCGATCATCTTCGCAAAGTGAGCTTCAGCCGTGCCCCGTAGGACGCGAAGTAGTTGGCCGGAGCGGTTATCCTAGCACACTATCTATTTCAAAATTACCACTAAGCTTGTAGTTTACATAATCCGTATTCTAAAAACCCACACTTTCACTTTTGCAACTTAAGCTGAAATTTTTGTGATTCGGTTATATACATACTTTTGTTTATGAAAAAGAGGGGGGCTTTGGAAGCCTCCCTCTTTACATGATATCTAAATAAATTCTTTTATTAGATTTCATCCCAGCTGCATAGACAACTGTTCGGATTGATTTGGCAATGCGACCATTTTTGCCGATCACTTTCCCGACATCATTCTCATGAACATGAAGATGATAAATATGTTTGTTATCCTCTTCTTTCTCCGTGACAACAATTTCTTCTGGGTGATCTACTAATGGTTCTACAATTGTTTCAATCAATGATTTCATCGAATCACATCACTTTATTATTGATTTTTTGATTCGTGGAATTTAGTCATAACGCCTTCTTTAGAGAACAAGTTGCGTACCGTATCACTCGGCTTCGCACCTTTAGTCATCCAATCAAGCGCTTTGTTTTCATCTAATGACACTTCAACCGGATTAGCTACCGGATTATATGTTCCAATTTGTTCGATGATACGTCCGTCACGTGGTGAACGAGAATCTGCCACTACGATACGGTAAAATGGATTTCTTTTAGAACCCATACGTTTTAAACGAATTTTTACTGCCATTTTGTTACACCTCCAAATAAATATCTCACAAGAAAGAATTGTATCAGATTTATTTTAGTCTGTAAAGTGTTTTTACCTTACATGAACGGAAAATTTAAACCTTTTTGTTTTTTACGCTTTTTGCCTTTCTTTCCTTGCTGCATGTTGGTCATTTGTTTCATCATTTTTTTCATTTCTTCAAATTGCTTTAACAAACGGTTCACTTCCGATACAGAACGGCCGGAACCTTTCGCAATACGCTTACGGCGACCTGCATTTATCACACTGGGATCTTGACGTTCCTGTGCTGTCATCGATTGAATAATTGCTTCAACATGTGTAATCTGCTTCTCATCAAAATCAACGTTCTTAAGACCTTTCATCTTATTCGCGCCAGGAATCATGTCGATCAGTTCATCAAGTGGTCCCATATTTTTCACCTGACCCATTTGTTCAAGGAAATCATCAAACGTAAACGAAGCGGATCGCATTTTTTCTTCTAATTCTTTTGCTCGTTTCTCGTCAACATTTTCCTGGGCTTTTTCGATTAAGGACAGTACATCACCCATCCCCAGAATACGCGACGCCATACGTTCAGGATGGAACACTTCCAATTGATCGAGTTTTTCTCCCATACCAGCAAATTTAATCGGCTTATCCGTAACAGCTTTAATCGATAGCGCTGCCCCGCCACGGGTATCACCGTCAAGTTTTGTTAATACGACACCAGTGACATCCAATTGTTCATTAAAGCTTTCTGCTACGGTTACAGCATCCTGACCTGTCATAGAATCTACGACTAAGAATACTTCATCAGGATTGACGTTTCCTTTAATTTGGATTAACTCATCCATTAATTCGTTATCGACATGCAGACGACCTGCAGTATCAATAAGAACATAATCAAGATGCTCTTCCTTCGCTTTCTCCATCGCATTGTTAACGATGTCTACCGGATTAGCTTCTGTACCTTCTGCATATACCGGAATATTTAACTGCTTCCCTAGTGTCTCCAGTTGATCAATTGCTGCCGGGCGATAAACGTCACCTGCTACCAGTAACGGTTTTCGATTATATTTCTTTCGTAATAAATTTGCTAATTTACCTGTTGTGGTTGTTTTACCTGCACCTTGTAGACCGACCATCATAATCACTGTCGGCGGACGATCAGCTACAGCAATTTTGCTCTCATCGCCACCCATCAAGGCTGTTAATTCTTCCTTCACCACTTTAATAACCTGCTGTCCAGGTGTAAGACTTTCCATTACTTCCTGGCCTACTGCACGTTCTTTCACTTTCTTTACAAAATCTTTTACTACTTTAAAGTTAACGTCTGCCTCTAATAAAGCTAATCGGACCTCACGGGTCATTTCTTTTACGTCTTGCTCACTTACTTTACCTTTTCCTTTAATCTTTTGAATGGTATTCTGCAGGCGGTCGGCTAAACCTTCAAATGCCATACTATTCGCCCCCTATTCGATTTCAATAATTGCTTCTATCTTCGTCTTTAATTGCTCATCATTTCTTTCATCAGCGATGTCACTTATTTCCTTAAGGAGTGACTGCCGTGCGAGAAATTTCTGATATAAGCCAAGCTTTTGCTCATATTCTTCTAGCATTTGTTCCGTTCTTCGAATATTATCATAAATTGCCTGTCTTGATACATTCGATGTCTCGGAAATTTCACCTAATGAAAAATCTTCCAAATAATACATTTCCATATAACTGCGCTGTTTCTCCGTTAAGAGTTCCTGGTAAAAATCATACAGTGCATTAATCCTAGTCGTTTTATCTAACATAAAAAAGACTCCTCGTTAAGTAAAATGCCTTTACATTTTAGTCTACTCATCCTGAAGAACAACTGTCAAGTTTTTCAGGATGACTCTTCTTCAATCATATCCGCAAACAGCCCATAGACAAATGCATGTGGATCAAAGGTTTGCAGATCAGTCACTTTCTCTCCTAACCCGACGAGTTTAACCGGAATACCTAATTCATTACGAATAGCAAGTACAATACCGCCTTTCGCAGTACCGTCGAGTTTCGTTAATACAATTCCCGACACTTCGGTTGATTGAGAGAAAGTTTTTGCTTGGCTTAACGCATTTTGTCCTGTTGTTGCATCTAGCACTAATAGTACTTCATGGGGTGCGTTTGGCACTTCTCGTTCGATGACACGTTTTACTTTGGCCAATTCATTCATCAGATTGACTTTATTTTGGAGACGCCCTGCTGTATCGCATAATAATACATCTGCATTCCTTGATTTAGCAGCCTGAATCCCGTCATAGATTACCGCGGCAGGATCACTGCCTTCACTATGCTTGATAACATCAACACCGACACGTTTACCCCATTCATTTAATTGCTGAATCGCACCAGCACGGAAGGTATCACCAGCGGTAAGCAGGACTTCTTTTCCTTCTGTTTTTAATTGGTGTGCCAGTTTTCCGATGGTTGTAGTTTTACCAACACCGTTAACACCAACAAACAAAATAACTGTTAACTCGCCTTCCTGGATATTTAAAGAGGTATCTTCTATTTCTGTATCTTTTCCTTGGTAAATCTCTACAAGCTTTTCAGAAATTACTTCTTTTACTTCTTTCGTGTCTTTAATGTTACGACGTTTCACTTCCATTTCCAGCTCTTCAATCAATTCCATAACGGTCGTAACACCGACATCTGCAGAAATCAATACTTCTTCTAAGTCCTCAAAAAATTCTTCATCTACTTTTCGATAGCGTGCAACAAGGTCGTTAATTTTTTCTGAAAAAGATTTTCTCGTTTTACTCAAACCATCTTTGTATTTGTCCGTTACTTCTTCTTGATCTTGACTATTGGATTGGAATTTTTCTTTTAATTTCTTCAGGAAACTCACATTAATACCTCCTCTTCTTATGCTTCTAACAATTCAGGGGCTTCTTCGAGCTTCACAGATACTAATCTGGAAACACCTGATTCTTGCATAGTCACCCCATATAAAACATCGGCTTCTTCCATTGTACCTTTACGGTGTGTAATAACAATAAATTGAGTATGTTTACTATAATATTTTAAATATTGAGCAAATCTTGCCACATTTGCTTCATCGAGTGCTGCTTCTACTTCATCAAGCACACAGAATGGGACCGGACGGACACGAAGGATCGCAAACAGTAATGCAATGGCTGTTAAGGCGCGTTCACCACCTGAAAGCAAGCCCAATTGCTGTAACTTCTTACCGGGAGGCTGGGCGATAATATCAACACCAGTCTCTAATAACTGATTCGGATCAGTTAATTTCAGTTCTGCATGTCCTCCACCAAATAATCGTTGGAAAACGACCGTGAATTCTTCTTTAATTTGTGAGAAGGTCTCATCAAATCGTCTCGTCATCTCTTCATCCATTTCCGCAATGATTTCATATAGGGTCCGTTTGGCTTCGACCAGATCCGTTTGCTGGCTTGTCAAAAATTCATGCCGTTCTTTAATCCGGTCATATTCCTCGATTGCCCCAATATTTACAGTACCAAGTTCTTCAATTGATTTTTTGATCAGTTTTACCTGCTCTTTGGCATTTTCTAAATGATCTGGTGCAGGGTAATCTGCTTTTGCTTTTTCGAACGTCATGCTGTACTCATTTTCTAGCAGTTGCAACCTGTTATCCAAATCAAGATCTAAACGATTTCGACTGATTTCAATCGCTTGAATGTTTTGTTGCAAATCGTATTCTTCTTTTTGTGCAAGTCTGATTGATTCATCTAACGTGGTCACGTTTTGCTGACTCGCAGAACGAGCATCTCTTAGTTGTTGCAACGCTTCTTGGTTACTCTGTTTCTGCTGCCTTTTATCCTCAATCTGTTGCTCAATCTCTTCTTCCGTCTGTTGACTATTTTTTACATCAATCAGCTGTTGTAATTGTTGTTCTTTCGTGCTTTGTATTTCCTTGTATTCTGCCATTTCCGATTCTGTTTTTGCAACTTTTTCTTTCTGATTGGTTAACTGACTTTTCAATTCGGCTTGCTGTACTTGTAGTCGTTGAAGGTTGTCCTTCAATCCCTCTTCTTTAGCCTCAAAATTTTGAAGCTGGTCTGTTAAGGTTTCAATCTTCTGATCAAGCGTTGTTAAGCGCTCGTGAAGAGATTCTAAATCACCATCAATCTGTGTACGTTGCTCTTCTAATAACTTCCTGTCCTGTTCCTGTTGCATCTTATCCTGATCATAAATGGATAGTTGATCATTCAAATGTTCAAGTGATAGTTTAGACTCTTTATACTCGCTATGATGCTTTTGATAATTCATGCGCAATCCATCTAATTTTTGATACAAAGTGTCTTTTTGCACACGTAATTCAGCCAATGAATCTTTTTGTGTTTGCAATTGTTTTTCATAGTCAGTCACGCGCACCTGGTATTCTTTGTATTTTTTCGTTAATGTCTTCAGTTCACGATCTCTCGTAAATAATGACTGGTTATTCTTTTTCTTGGCACCACCAGACATGGAACCACCAGGATTCACGACATCGCCATCTAATGTGACGATTCGGTACCTTCTGCCAGTCTGTTGGGCAAAACGGTTGGCACCTTCTAATGTTTTTGAAATGATAACATTCCCTAATAGTGCCCCCATCACCGATTGATATGTAGAATCAAATTGAATTAAATCTACGGCAACCCCAACAAACTCGTCATCCTGTTTAAGCATTTCAACAAAATTAGCCGGTATTTGTTTCGGTTTCATCGCATTAATAGGTAAAAAGGTAGCCCGCCCCTTGTTTGTTCTTTTAAGCCACTGGATTGCCTCACGCGCTGATTTTTCATTGTCGACAACGACATGTTGAGCTTGTGCACCCAATGCAGTTTCCATCGCATCCACCAGCTGATCACCAAACTCAATAAGCTCAGGTATCGCACCATGGATGCCTGATAGTTTATGTTGTTCACGAGCTTTCAACACTTCTTTGACGCCAAAATAAAAACCTTGGAAATCTTCTTTCAAATCTTCGAGCATTTCTTTCTTAGATTTTAAATTCTCTAGCATTTGATAGCCTTTATACAGTTTCTGTTGCATATCATCGAGCATCTTATCTTCTGCTGATACCTTTCGCTCGGTTTGCTGGTAAGATTCTTGCACTTCTTGTAACTCTTTACTTTCACGATCAACTACGGCTTCTGCTTGCTCCACCGCCCGAACAAGTTCACTCCGCTCCTCATATAAATGTTGCCACTTAGTGGATTGAACATTCTTTTTGCCTTCCATTTTTTCTAATTGCTGCTGTATAGAATTCTTTTCATTACGTTTCGCTGCCTGCTCATTCAGCAGTTCAATATAATCACTCTTCAGCGTTTCAAGATCTTCTTCGATTGTATTTTTTCCTGTTTTTAATTGCTCATTAATAGTATTAATTTGCTTCGTTAAAGATTGATTCTCTTGTTTATACCGGTCTAAAATCTGTTGTTCCTGTTGCAATTGCTCCAAAAGAGCTTCTTTTTTTTCTAGCGTATCGGCAATATCTCGTTCTAAATTCGTTTTATTTTCATGAAAATGCTGAAGCCTTTCATGAAAGATTTTCTTGTTACCTTCAAGATTCTCTAATTCCTGTGTTGCAACTAATAATGTTTCCTGTAATTTTGTAATTTGTTCATCTGCCTGCTGGACTTCCTGTTTTAACTGCGTACTTTTTTGTTCATGTGTTTCAATCCATTGTTGCTTACCTTTTAAATCAGTACGCATCTTAGTTAATTCCTGTTCAGAAGCTTGCCATTGATCATTCAGCTGCTCAATTTCTTTTGCTAGCAAGCCGACTTCTACATTTGTCAGCCGTTCTTTTTGGGACAGATATTCTTTTGCAATCGACGCTTGCTTTGCCAATGGTTCCAATTGTCCGTCGATTTCATAAATAATATCTTCCACACGGTTTAAATTTTCTTGTGTTTCAGCTAATTTATATTCTGCTTGTTTCTTTCTGTTTTTATATTTCAAAACACCTGCAGCTTCTTCAAAAATCACTCGTCGTTCTTCCGATTTAGAGCTTAGGATTTCTTCCACTTTCCCCTGACTGATAATAGAAAAAGCTTCTCTTCCTAATCCTGAGTCCATAAAAAGTTCAGTAATATCTTTTAAGCGGCATGGCTGTTTATTCATTAAAAATTCACTTTCACCTGAACGGTACACTCTTCTTGTGACACTGACTTCCTGATAATCTACGGGAAGACGGTTATCTGAGTTATCCAGTACCAACGTTACTTCGGCAACATTTAAGGCCCTGCGCGATTCACTTCCCTGGAATATAATATCTTCCATTTTGGCACCACGAAGGGATCTAGCTGATTGCTCCCCCAGTACCCAGCGAATCGCATCGGTAATATTACTCTTTCCACTTCCGTTCGGTCCTACTACGGCCGTAACCCCTGGTACAAATTCGACTTTAATTCGCTCAGCGAAAGATTTAAAACCAATTGTATCTAATTGTTTTAAATACATTTATAAAACTCCTATTTATATCATTTCATCGCGAAAAATCAAGATTGGATTATATTTAATCCTTTGCTTTTCAACTTATTTATTTTATCATAAAGACTAGAGTAAGAGAAGGAAGATCCTATAAAATACATATTAGGAGTGAATAGAATTGCATTTAGAAGAAAAAACAGAAGCTAATTTGACTTATATCATTCAGGAAATGGGTAAAATGCTGCAAGTTGTGAATGAATCGATTATGAATCCTGATGACTATGATATGGAGCATTATGATGAACTAAAAGAGCTGTATGATTTACTTAAAATGAAAGGTAGCTTAACCGTAGCAGAAACCCAAGCCTTCATTGCCGAATTACGACAATATCGTAAATAAAACCTATCAAAAAAGCTCGGATGCCTCAATAATAGCAGCCGAGTTTTTTTGAACTTTTCATAATACGGATTATGTCAAAAAGCGTTGTGGTAAATTTTGAAATGATTCATGTGCTGGAATACCGCTCCGGCCAACCACTTCACGTCCTGCGGGCACGGCTGAAGATCCACTTAGTCTGTGCCTGTGTCTGCAAGTATCGCTTTGAAGCGTGCTACCTTGGCACAAGGCAGAAGCTGTGCAAGTAGCAGCCTAGCTGAAGCTGTACCCCTATAGCCGTCAAGTTAAGGTAAGGCTTTTAAAAAGCAAGGTGGATACGTACCGTAATGGGTACAAGTTATGTATGGGGAGGGGATTTTTTATGAGTTTTGTGAATGATATGAAACCATTTAAAAAGCTATTCCTGAGGTATTGTCGGTTTCGAAACTACAAAATTGGCCCAAGAAACTGGATTTGTGAAACGCCAGAAGAAACTAAAACCTGATCAAAATCTATATTGGCACGGACAAAGAGAGCATCGGTATTGACACAAGAGTCCTTTTGATATCCTTGAGTGGTTCTAAATTTGATTCTTTTGGACAGCTTTTGACGTTTACTCTTTCAAACAGTCATAGGGTTGATTCTTATGGACGAAAATCGGAAAAAACCTATTAAACTGTCCATAAGAATCGATCCTATGATATGAGCAAACATGTAAGGCGGTTTAAGCACTTTTTAACTTTTTCTTAGCTTGACGGTTATGAGCCATGCCCACAGGACGCGGAGCATATTTCTGGAGTTTTGCTAAGCAAATACAATATATCAAAATTACCATCTTGTAATACAGTCCACTTTACATAATCCGTATTATTTCCTTCTTGGCATAAAAAAATTCTACTATCAATTAGCCCGCAGGCATTTCATTGATAATAGAATTTATGTACTGACGACCGTGGTGCTTATTGTGGAAGTGCATCGAGTGCCTGTTTGGCCGCACGTTGTTCTGCTTCCTTTTTTGTTCTGCCGACACCTTTTCCAGCAGTCTGTCCGTTGATAGTGACAACAGCGAAAAATTCTCGATCATGTGCAGGTCCTTTTTCATCAATAATGCAATACTCCACTAATCTATTTTTATGCTGCTGTACGGTTTCTTGCAACTGACTTTTGTAATCCATCGTATGAGAAAAAACACCGGTTGTAATTTCAGGGTAGACATATTTCTTTAAAAAATTAATTACTTGATCGTACCCTTGATCTAAGTATAAAGCACCTATAAATGCTTCAAAAACATCTGCCAAAAGGGCTGGACGGTTACGACCACCTGTCATTTCTTCCCCTTTACCTAAGAGTATGTATTTACTAAAATCTAATGTTTCCGCAAATGTGACGAGCGCTGGCTCACAAACAATGGATGCCCGAAGCTTCGTCAAATCCCCTTCAGCAAAATGGTCGAATTCTCGGTAAAGGTATTGAGAAACACCTAACTCTAATACCGCATCTCCCAAAAATTCTAATCTTTCATTATCTAGCAGATTCTTTTTCCGGTGCTCATTCACATAAGATGAATGAGTAAAAGCTTGTCTTAATAGTTTTTCATCTTTAAACCAAATATTCAGTTCTTTCTGAAGCAATTTCAAATCTGACACTTTCTTCACCTACCAACATGATTTCAATCATTGACACTATTATAAAGGAAATATGGCGATACGCCAACCTTTTCTGTAAAGGTTTCCCACTAACGTAAACCCGGCGATTGCCAATCTTTGAGTCGACAGCAGAAGTGTATGTTCTCTTTCTCGTGATTTTCTGTGTCGAGTTACTCCGCTGTTGATTACTTATATTCCTGGTAAATAAATACTAAGAAAGTCTTACATGGGTAAGACTTTCTTAGAGGTTACAAATTATTGGTTGCTGTCTATGTATTTTACAGCATCACCTACTGTAGCGATTTTTTCTGCATCTTCATCAGCAATTTCCATGTCAAACTCGTCTTCTAATTCCATCACTAGTTCCACTACATCTAAAGAATCTGCTTCTAAATCATCTTTAAAAGACGCTTCTAGTGTTACTTTCTCTTCGTCGACGTCAAGACGGTCAACAACGATTTGCTTTACTTTTTCAAAAGTCTCGGACATTCTCGTCACCTCCTTTCAAAGGTCAAGTTCATTTTATTACATGATCATACCACCATCAACCTGAATGGTTTGACCTGTAATATAGCTGGATTGTTCAGAAGCCAAAAACAGGGCTACTTTAGCTACGTCTTCCGCTTTACCTAATTTGTTTAGAGGAATTAGAGAAAGCATTTGTTCTTTCTGTTCTTCCGTTAATTTGTCCGTCATGTCTGTTGCAATAAAACCAGGAGCAATGGCATTGACTAATATATTACGAGCAGCAAATTCTTTCGCTGTCGACTTAGTTAGTCCAATGACACCAGCTTTTGCCGAAACATAATTGGCCTGTCCTGGATTACCGCTGATTCCAACTACAGAAGATACATTGATAATCCGACCTTGTCGCTGCCTCATCATTTGACGAGATACCGCCTTAGTAGTTAAGAAGACACCTTTGAGATTAATATCAATAACATCTTCAAAATCCGCTTCACTCATCCGCATTAACAAATTATCTTTGGTAATGCCTGCATTATTCACAAGAATATCAAGACTTCCAAAGGTTTGAATCGTCTCTTTCACCATGGCCTTCACATCAGCTTCATCACTGACATTAGCTTGAAGCTTGATCGCTTCTCCGCCATTCGCGACGATCTCGTCAACCACTGCCTGCGCTCTTTCTTCACTTCCAGAGTAGTTTACCACGACTTTTGCACCGTTACTAGCAAAAGTTAAGGCGATCTCGCGCCCAATTCCACGAGAAGCACCTGTAACAAGTGCAACTTGATCAGTTAACATCATTTATTAGTCCTCCTTCATCCACTCGATAAATGTTTGCAAGGAAGCATCATCCTGTACAGCAAAGGTAGTCATTCTCCGATTCACTTTCTTTACCAGTCCCGTTAGTACTTTACCACTACCTACCTCAACAATTGCATCAAGTGATTCATCCAGCAACTGTTCAATTATTTCTTCAAATCTTACAGGTGAATATAACTGTTCTACCAGCAGCTGCTTGATTTGTTCTTGATTGGTTACTTTGTCTGCTGTCACATTTGCGTAGACAGGAATTCTCGTATCTGACCAATTCACGTTCTGAACAAGATCACTAAACTGCTTTGCTGCAGGTTTCATTAGACTGGAATGGAACGGACCACTCACAGCAAGTGGTAATACTCGCTTGGCCCCTGCTTCTTTCACCTGATCCACCGCAACATCAACAGCCTTCTGTGAGCCGGAAACTACAATTTGTCCCGGACAATTGATGTTTGCTATTTCTATCACTTCATCTGTTTCTTCATGAATGTGATCTAATGCTTCTTGCAGAGTTGACTTATCGAGGCCCAGTACTGCTGCCATCGCACCTTTTCCTGCTGGATAAGCATTCTCCATTAATTTTCCACGTTGATGTACTAATTCGACCGCATCTGTTACTGGCAAGGCATTTGCTGCTACAAGTGCACTGTATTCACCTAAACTATGACCACCAGTTACAGCAGGGACAATACCGTGTTCGTTTAATAATTGAGTTAGCGCAGCACTTACTAGTAATAGCGCTGGCTGCGTATTTTCAGTTTTCGTTAAGTTTTCCTTTGGACCATTAAACATAATGTTGGTCAGATCATAACCTAATACTTCATTTGCCTGATCAAACAATTCTCTAACCTGTTCATAGTTGTCGTATAAGTCCTGTCCCATGCCTACTGCTTGAGACCCTTGACCTGGATAAATAAATGCTACTTTTTTCACGACCTATTCCTCCTCATTATTCGCCTGAAGCTGTTGAACTTCAGCTTCGATTTTCGTGATGACTTCTTTCTCCACTATCTGGACAGTCTGTTGAATCGCACTAAAAATCGCTTGTTGGTTGGAAGAACCGTGCGCTTTTACAACTGGTGCTGCTAGACCGAACAACGCAGCTCCACCGTATTCGGAATAATCAAGTTTGCTCTTTATCCCCTTCATATCATTCTTAGCAAGAAGTGCTGCAAGTTTGGTTTTAGTATTTGTCGTAAAAACTTCTTTGATCATAGAAAACATCGTCAAAGCAGTTCCCTCAACAGTTTTCAACGCGATATTACCACTAAAACCATCAGTGACCACGACATCTGCAACACCATTCAATAAATCACGAGCTTCCACATTTCCGACAAACTGAATAGGCAAATCCTGCATTAAATCAAATGCTTTCTTTGTCAGGTCATTTCCTTTGCCTTTTTCTGTCCCGACATTTAGAAGTCCTACACGAGGTTTTTCAACTTGTCGTACTTTCTCCATATAGATGGATCCCATTAACGCATATTGCTGAAGATGCTGTGGCTTGGCATCGACATTCGCGCCGACATCAAGCAGTAAAAAGCCGTCTCCATCTACTGTCGGAAGCGTTGGACTTAATGCAGGTCGATCAATCCCTTTAATACGACCAACTATAAACAATCCGGCACTCATTAGTGCACCAGTGTTACCGGCTGATATACAAGCGTCAGCTCGACCAGTTTTGACTTCGTTTGCCATTAACACCATGGAGGCATTTTTTTTGCGACGAACTGCTTTTACTGGTTCATCTTCACTTGTTATTTTTTCTGTGGTATGTATGATGTCAACTCGGTTGTTACTTTTCAGATAGGGTTTCATTGCATTTTCATCACCTATTAGTGTTAAATGAAGCTGATCAAAATGTTCGATGGCTTTCATCGCACCAAGAACGATTTCCTTCGGTGCATGGTCACCACCCATCGCATCTATTGCAATTCTCATGATTGTTCCCCTTCCTTATTGTCATTCGAACGAAACATTTCAAAGAGTCCCGTAAAGACTGTTTCATTATCAACATAACTTTGGATTTCAACAGCAGTACGGTTGGAAGACGTTACTTCTATCACTCTTGCTTTTGCGATCACTCTCTCACCTTGCACCACTTGTCGGGTGAATTTAATATCAGCATTTGCTGTCAATGCTAATTCATCATTGATGACAGCAACCGCAAGTGAATTAGCCTGAGCAAACAAATGGTGGCCTCGGGCAATTTTATTTCGTGAAAAAACATGTTCTGCTGTTATATCCAGAATAGAAATAGCTCGGTTATCTAACTCCAGATCTATAATTTCACCGATCACTTCATCAATCGGCAAAGCTTTCACTGTTTCATTCCAATTATTCGTTGCGACTGATTTAATTCGTTCTCTCAGCTCAGGTATATTTAGTTCCATTCGATCCAGCCGTATGGTCTGGATACTGACCTCAAACATTTTCGCTAACGCTTCATCGGTAATAAACGGTTTTTCTTCAATCGTATCCTTTAGCAATAATTGCCGTTCTTTTTTGTTCCGTTTCATGTACTCCACCGTCCATTTACATGTCATCCGCTTTTTTACAAAGATTTATGACTAGGTACTAATAGTAATATATAATACCATCGTCATTTATGCAAGTGTCTGCTTATCTAAATCTAATTCTTTCTGCAAATAATTGAATAAATCCTGATAATCAGGATCCTTCCAAAATTGATGTTCTACCAGCTCGATTGCATCTGTACGAGCTGTTTCCAATGCACGGTAATCGTGAACAAGATCCGCTAATTTAAACTCAGGAAGACCACTCTGTTTCACACCAAAAAGATCACCGGGACCTCTTAACTCAAGATCTCGTTCAGCCAATTCGAACCCATCTGTTGTTTCCGTCATGATCCTCATCCGTTCTTTTCCTGTTTCACCTTTAGGATCAGCTACTAATATACAGTAACTCTGTTTATCCCCTCTACCAACACGCCCCCTCAGCTGATGGAGCTGTGACAGACCGAAACGATCGGCATCCTGAATCATCATGACCGTGGCATTTGGCACATTAACACCTACTTCTACGACAGTAGTAGAAACTAAAATTTGTACATTGTTAGAAGCGAAATCAAGCATTACTTGTTCTTTTTCTTCTGTAGATAATCTACCGTGCATTAATCCAACTGTTGCCTTTCCTTGAAGCACTTCCTGTAATTGAGCAAAAAGGTCTAAAGCATTTTGGATATCTAATTTATCCGACTCCTCAATTAATGGACAAATAATATAAGCTTGCGAACCTTTTTTTATTTCTTTATAGATAAAATTCACGGTTCGTTCAAACATATTTTGTTTTACCCAATATGTTTCAACTGGTTTTCTCCCCTTGGGCATTTCATCAATTTTGGATACATCCATATCACCGAATGCAGTAATGGATAACGTTCGGGGAATCGGTGTAGCGGTCATATACAGCATATCAGCGAGAATACCTTTTTCCCTTAACGTATTGCGCTGATGAACACCAAATCGATGCTGTTCATCTATGATGACATAAGCCAAATCACGAAAATGCACATCATCTTGAATCAGAGCATGAGTACCGATCACCACCTGACAACTTCCATCCTCTACCTCAGACAGAATCTGTTGTCTTTTCTTACCTTTGATTGATCCGGTCAATCGATGGATCGTCACTTCCTTCGGTAATAATTCTTTCAGTGATGCTTCATGCTGTTCAGCAAGAATTTCTGTTGGTACCATAAAGGCGACTTGCTTACCGGCAGTCACTGTCCCATACAGACTGATTACTGCTACGGCTGTCTTCCCTGAACCTACATCTCCTTGCAGCAACCGATTCATGCGGTATGGGGAATGCAAATCCTGAAAAATATCAGTAAGTGATTTTTTTTGAGCTTCCGTAAGGGTAAAGGGAAACTGCTGTATTAATTGTTTTACTTGCTCCATGTTAATGACTTGCGCATTTCCTTCTGTGGCTTCGCGATTCCGTTTTCGATAAAGTTGCATTTTGATTTGAAATAACAATAATTCTTCATAGATAAAACGTCGTTTCGCATGCTTAAGCTGCTGAAATGAACTTGGAAAATGCATTTCTGAAAAGCCGGTGACTCGATCTGGCAGCTTGTACTTTGTTAAAAATGGGGCTGGCATAAACTCGCTGATTTCTTCTTGATAATCTTGTATTGTTTGCTTGATTATTTTTTGAAATTGCGCATTTTTTATGTCACCTTTTGAAGAATATATCGGAGAGATCGGATTATCGGCATTCATACTGCCTTTCTTATACTGATCAATGGTTATTTGCAACCGGTGCTGATCCCATTTTCCATTGACAGAGATCGTATCGCCAGCTACAAAGTGTTTTTTGGCAAATGGCCTATTGAACATAACACCTTTGACGACCGCGCCATCGACCCGAATATTGACTGTCAGACGAGATTTTTTTCGACCATAAAACGTGACCATTGGCTCCTGCAATACTTCTCCTACTATCGTCACTTTTTCATTATGGATCAATTCATGGAGCGGTTTCTGTTCATAATGGTCATAACGGTTAGGGAAATAATACAAAAGGTCTTCTACTGTATGAATATTTATCTGTTCCAATGTTTCGGCCAATTTTGGTCCAACACCTTTTATTTGTTCCACGGATAGTTGATTCATGGTATTCACTCTCACTTACTTCAACATAATTTAGATAGATATCTTTCATCTTTAAATAAATAAAAATGGCTGTCCAAAAGGTTCCATGCTGTACTGTCAACACTGCTTGCTCCTACAATGGAGCATGTCTACTAACTTTTCCTCAAAAAAGCAAGTGTTCAGTAGCTTCTCTGCTTATGGAGAAAGAAGCGACTGACAATCGATTTGTGTTTATGCCAGCATTCAATTGCCTAAAACCTTCTAAGACAGCCTGAATTCTATTTACTCTACCGAAAAAATATAAGAATAAATTGGTTGGTCCCCTTGATGTACCTCAATCTCTACATCTTCAAATTCAGCTTCAATAAATGCGATGATTGCTTGTGCTTCTTCTTCAGATGACTCTTGGCCACGTATAACGGTAACAATTTCGTCCTCATCAGGATCAATCAGGTCTGTTAATAATGACTTAATAACGGTTAGCTGATCGGCATTGGTTACTTTAATTTTACCATCTGCAAGTCCCATATAGTGTCCGTTCTCAATGGTCATTCCGTCGATTTGCGTATCCCTGACTGCATAAGTAATTTGACCTGTCTTCACATGTTTGCTTGCTTCAGCCATCGCCTCTTTATTATCTGTTAGAGAGTTCTCCGGGTTATAAGAAAGCATCGCAGCCATACCTTGAGGGATCGTTTTAGTCGGCACCACAGCAACATTTACTTCTGCTAATTCTGCTGCTTGTTCCGCTGCCATCACAATATTTTTATTATTAGGTAAAACAATTACATTCTCAGCATTAGCTTCCGTAATTGCATTAGCTATATCTTGTGTGCTCGGATTCATAGTTTGTCCACCTTGAATGACAACTGTTGCTCCTAAGCTCTTTAATAAATCAGCTAATCCCGTTCCCATCGCAACGGTTACAACACCAAACGGTTGCTTCACTTTTGGTTTTTCCTGTTGTGGTTCTACTATTTTTGAATGCTGTTCACGCATATTTTCCACTTTTAAACTAATGAAGCTACCGAAACGTTGCCCCAAATTAAACACATCACCTGGATATTCAGCATGGATATGCACTTTTACGATTTCATCATCTGAAACCACTAATAAGGAATCGCCATGTTCGCTAAGCTCTTCTCTAAACTTCGCTTCATCATAAGGCTGTTCTTTTAACTTGTCTTCTTCAAAACGCACCATAAATTCCGTGCAATAACCAAATTCTATGTCATCCGTACTCATGTAATCCTGTGCCAGCTTATGGTGCTCAGCATTGACAAGGTCATCTAAATCCATCGTTTCATCTTGTGACTGCGGGACTTCTTCCCCTTTCAATCCAGCCAAAAACCCTTCATAGATAACGACTAAACCCTGTCCTCCACTATCAACTACGCCAACCTCTTTCAGAACGGGTAATAAGTCAGGAGTTCGTTTCAATGATTTCTTGGCAGCTTGGACTACTTTCTCCAAGAATATTTCGATGTCTTTTTCTTGTTTTGCAATTTCTTTTGCATCATGAGCTGTATCTTTGGCAACCGTGAGAATTGTACCTTCGACCGGTTTCATTACAGCTTTATAAGCCGTATTTACACCGCTATCAAGAGCCGTCACAAAACTGTCTATATCTAATTCTTCTTTGCCCTCCAACCCTTTGGCAAAACCTCTGAAAATCTGTGACAAAATTACACCTGAGTTACCTCTAGCTCCCATAAGCAGACCTTTAGCAAAAGCATTGGCCACCTCTGATACACTATCCTTATTCGCCTTCTTTACTTCAGTCGCTCCAGAAGTTATCGATAAATTCATATTTGTTCCAGTATCACCATCAGGTACTGGAAAAACATTCAATGCATCAATCTTATCTGCATTATTTGACAGGTGTGTAGCCCCTGTTATGACCATATTAGCAAATAATGCTGCGTCAATATTTTTATGCGTCACTTGCATGTTCCTCCCTCTGCTCCATTTCCAATATATAATCTACTTAGCAGGAATTGTTCTCACAAAACTTCCTTAATCCTGAATCACACGTACACCCTGAATATAAATATTAATAGAATTTATTTTTAGACCAAGCGTTTTTTCAAGGTTATATTTTACCTGTGATTGAACATTATGTGCAACTTCCGAAATTTTCGTGCCATAACTGACTATGATATACATGTCAATGTGCACGGCCTCCCCTTCTTGCCGAACAATCACACCTCTTGAAAAATTCTCTTTTCTTAATATTTCTGCTATCCCGTCACGCAATTGCTTCTTCGATGCCATTCCAACAATTCCATAGCATTCAATAGCAGCGCCTCCTGCTATCGTTGCAATTACCTCATTTGTAATGGTCACATGACCATCTGCAGTAGTTAATTCAATAGACATCCTTCATCCTCCTTTATGTATAGATAAAAGAAAAGTGCTTTTGAGATTTTCAAGCTTTATATAGTTAACGGCTTAGTTAACGGCTGTTTTCAATTACATGAGAAATAAGGGTATTCCATTATAGAATGTATGAAAATCACCTTCATGTCAAGCAATCTCATTATATTTTCCTATAGTTGTTTGTTCCTGCTACAGTTTAGGGCGATGTCTTTAAATTTATATTATATTTGATAAATCAAATTGCAAAAAGAACCAATATATGATAAATTAGATAAGTATGAATTGAGTTAGTGTAGTAGGAGGGAACAAATTATGGGACGTAAATGTGTCGTAACTGGTCGTAAAACGACTTCAGGAAATAAACGTTCACACGCTATGAATGCAAATAAGCGTAATTGGAAAGCAAACGTACAGAAAGTTAGAATCATGGTTGACGGTAAACCTCAACGTGTATATGTTTCTGCTCGTGCGCTTAAATCTGGCAAAGTAGAACGCGTATAATTTATGAATAACTTGTGAAATGGCTCCTGTTCAGCAGGGGCCTTTTTCATAGGTGAAAAAGCAGACAATTACAGCCACAAAAGCGAAATTCAGAAGCAATCATGCTCATTAAGAAATGAAAATTGGGTGCTTATAATACGGGTTATGTCAACTAGCTCTGGGCCATTTTAATATTTATTTGTGTGCTGGGATATCGCTCCGGCCAACCACTTCGCATCCTGTGGGGCACGGCTTCAGCTAGGCTACTACTCGAACAACTCCTTTTCTGCCTTAGCTTACTTCGAAGTGATACTAGCAGCCACAGGCACATACAAAGTGGTCTCCGTGTCCGAAAATCCCGCAGGAAAGTGTTTTTCTTTCCGAGGAAGTTGAGGCCGACCCCACAGGACGCGGAGCATATTTCCGGATTACCACATTGTCATATAGTTCAATTTACATAATCCGTATTATAGGTAGTAGTTGTTGAGAAATGGGTTTAAATAATGAATCCAGTGAACATGTTTCCGAAGCTTCGCCGGACTCACTGTCTACCAATATAAATCTGTTTCATAGTTAAGGAAAAGACCGGGCGATTGCCCGGTCTTTTCTTATCTAGCTACGTAAACAAACACTTTGATAAATATACAATAATAGCATGCAACTTCCACTGGCTGGCAACAGTCAACAAGTCGGACATCTGTAATTGTGCGCCTGCTCGAAAGCTGGCAATACAGATGTCATTCCCTACTGTCAATCAGAGCTTGCTTATTTTTTGCCAGATCCCAACAATGCTCGGATGAATCCTCCAAGAAAACGTGGGAGTTTAATCGTATAGAATTTCATCATACCCCTCCTCTTCACTCCAGAAGACATAAACACTTTTTGTTCAGTTGTAAATCTGTTCTTATACAGCTTATGAGGAGACACGCCTAAATTTGCATAGGTTTCAATATTTATTGAATAATTTACGTCGGTTCCTCCTCCGTACTCTTTATCATTATTAATATGCCATCATTAAATAAAAAAGTACCTTGAGAACCAATTATTTTATTAGAGATACATCGAGTACTCCCCCACGTTAACGTGTAATCTTCCAAAGGGTATGCGAAATCACGCAATGTCAATCCTTCGACATGCTGGGATAGAGTGACAAAAGAAATCAGTTCGGAAGCTTTTGCCTCGACTCTGTAAGTACCAGGTTTATAAATAGAAATAGCATTATGCCGATCAAACAGTATAGCCTTAATATTTTTTTCTAATAACAAGTATAGCAACTGTAAATTGGCCATTTCATGATCCAATCGTTTGCCTGTAGCACCAAAAAGCGAAATGGATTCGGGCTCAAGAAGAAGTGCATGAGAAACAGCCAATTCTAAATCAGTTTCATCTTTTGCTGATGGATATTCTTGATACCTAGCAGCATGTTGCTGTACCAGTTTCTTTTCGTCCAAGGTAATAGAATCAAAATCACCAATTGCCATATCAAGCGGAAGTTCGCTTCTCACTATATATAAGGCACCTTTATCAGCCCCTATCCAATAATCAACAGCAGATTGATGTGTGGTTAATAGGCTTAACGTTTGTTCAGGACCACCTGCGACAATACCAATGTGCATAATGAACAGCCTTTCTACACGAATTACTCATGATTTCGTATTTTTTCGATAGCACCCTGACGATCTTGTTCATTAAAAATGGCGCTGCCGGCAACTAATACATCTACTCCGGCATCAATACATTGCTTAGCTGTCATTTCGTTTACGCCACCATCAACCTCGATTTCGAAAGCTAATCCTAATTCTTCTCTCCATTGAACAGCTTGCTGTACCTTTTCTAAGACTTCCGGAATAAAAACTTGCCCACCGAATCCAGGGTTGACAGTCATAAACAGAACAAGGTCGATATTTTTTAAAATTGGTTTAATCATTTCCACTGGTGTGGCAGGGTTAACAACGACACCTGGCTTCACACCAGCTTCCTTAATCAAATGGATAGTACGATGTAAATGCCTGCATGCTTCCACATGTACCGTTATAATATCTGCACCAGCATCGGCAAAATCATGAATATAGCGATCCGGCTCCTCAATCATAAGGTGAACGTCTAGTGTGGCATCCGTTAATGGACGAATGGATGATAGAACAACTGGTCCAAACGTAATATTAGGAACAAAATGTCCATCCATGACATCTACATGGATGTAGTCTGCTCCTCCTTGTATAACGTCTTCGATTTCCTCTTTCAAAATAGAAAAATTCGCAGATAATATCGATGGTGCGATTTTCGTGCTCATATTAATACCTCGGCTTTCTATTTTTTATTTCTTCGACGAATTGCAAATAATTTTGGTAGCGATCATCTAAGATTTCACCTTTATCCAATGCTGCTTTCACAGCACATTTAGGTTCTTTAATATGCATACAACCTCTGAATTTGCATTGATTTTGCAGTTCAACAAATTCAGGGAAGCATTCTGGCAAGACTTCTAACTTAATTTCTTTAAAGTCTAGCGCACTGAACCCTGGGGTATCTGCTATTAATCCTTCTTCAAAAGTAATTAACTCGACATGTCTAGTCGTATGCTTACCTCTTCCTAAACTTTCCGAGATATCATCTGTTTCCAATTGCAAATCTGGAATAATCTTGTTTAATAAAGATGTTTTGCCGACTCCAGATTGGCCAGCAAATACAGAAACCTTATGATTTAAATGGACCGAAAGCTGATGATTCAGCTCTCTATCTTTCGTGGAAAGAAATTCAACCTCATAACCAATTGTTTGATAATAGGCAAGTTTTTGTCTGACATTACTCTCTTCCTCTTCTTCCAGCAAGTCCATTTTTGTAAAAAATAATAGCGGTTGAATGGATTTAGATTCGACCAAAACTAAAAATTTATCTAATAGATTAAGGCTGAGGTCAGGCTCTTTCACTGAAGTTACAATAATAGCCTGATCCACATTGGCAATCGGTGGTCTGGTTAATTGGTTTTCTCGTTCCGCGATTGCCAAAATGTAGCCTTCTTTTTTATTATGGTATTCAAACTCAACATAATCACCTACAAGCGGTGTTATCTTTTTTTGACGAAAGTTCCCTCTACCACGGCATTGAACAAGACCACCTTCATATTGTACATAATAAAATCCGCTAAGTGCCTTGACAATTTTACCTTTCGGCATTTACTCACCCTCTACATCTTCATATTGTATTGTTTTCTCCATAATCAGTTCATCATCTCTTAGTACTTTGTAGGTTGCATCGTCATCTGGAGCAATAGTCAGATCGATGTCAAAAGACATATCTTCCGTAATCATTTTCACTTCCTGATATAATTCGGTAATATCATTATTCATATCTTCCACATAAATACTGATTTCCTGTGGTGTTTTCTCACCGGATTCTTCATCGTTTTGCCCTGTATATGGTATCGTAAACGATTCAGTATGTGTTACTTGTTGCTTCGGTTCAGGTCCTTTGGAGACGGTAAGTGCTACCGTGTCCCCTTTTTCAAGTTTTTCGTTTGCTGCTGGGTTCTGCTCCAGTACAATACCTACTTCTGCGTCTTCACTATGGACTTCCTTTATTTCGGCATTTAATTCATTATCATCGATATAGGAAGTTGCTTCATCAACATGTAACCCGACAAGCCTGTTTAAGGTAATTTGTTCAGGTCCTTTACTCACCTCAAAAATGACATTCGTTTCACGAGGGACTACTTCACTTCCTGCAGATGGTTGATATTGGGCAATAATTTCCCCAGCAGGACGATCTGAAAATTCTTCATAGAATTTCACATCTTTAAAGCCTGCATCCATCAATATGGATTCAATCCGATCGTAATCATTTCCGACATAATCATCCATCTCAAACGTTTCCGGACCAGTACTTACATAAATCGTCACTTCTTCGCCTTCTTTAATTTGTTTGTTAGCAGCTGGTGAAGTTTCGATAACGTGATTGTTTTCCACATCTTCATCAGAAGTCTCTTCTTTGACTACCGTTAGCTTCATTTCTGTTAATTGTTGCTCGGCATCTTCATAACTTAGACCAGCCACATCCGGAACTTGTACATCTTTCGGCTGAAATAATCCAGGCAGCACAAACAAAGCAATTAAAATAGCTCCAAAAAGAACGACAAACAAGCTTGTAACCCAAACAAAAGTCTTTTTCCGTTTGTTTTTTTTCTTTTCTTTCGGAGCTCCTGTCTGCTCCACGTTGTCCGTTGGAGTACTGACAAGTGTAGCCTCATCGTCCGTCTTCTGACCAACAAGCTGATCTCCTTCTTTAATGATTGGAACTGCCTTTGTAATCGTATCATCAGATTCAGGTGGTTGAAATTTCGTTTCATTTATTTTATCAGGATCTAATGAATGGATTAGTTGTTCTTCCATTTCATACACCGTTTGATAGCGATGGAACGGATCTTTCGTAGTTGATTTTAGAACAATATTTTCGACAGACTGCGGTACACGTGGATTGAACTCACGAATAGATGGTGTCTCAGACTGTAAATGTTTTAGAGCAATCGAGACCGCAGATTGACCAGAAAAAGGAAGTTGTCCTGTCAATAATTCGAATAATAGTATACCAAGTGAATAAATATCTGATTTTCGGTTTGCTTTTCCACCTCGAGCTTGTTCCGGTGATAAATAATGTACAGATCCTAGTACGGAATTGGTTTGCGTTAACGCAGTAGCGCTTAAAGCTACAGCAATTCCAAAGTCCGTTACTTTTACCTGACCGTATGGATTGATCAAGATGTTCTGTGGCTTAATGTCACGGTGGATTAAACCATTCTCATGTGCTTGGGCGATCGCAGATGTGATTTGTGTCATTATATCGATGACTTCTTCCACTTCAATTGGTGCATGCAACTGTATGTATTGTTTCAATGTCATTCCATCAACATATTCCATAACCATATAATAGATCTGGTCTTCTTCCCCGACGTCATAAATACTAACGATATTCGGATGAGACAAGCTGGTAGCCGCCTGTGCTTCACGATGGAATCTCGTAATAAATTCCTGGTCGTTCGCATATTCAAGACGAAGTACTTTAATGGCTACTTCCCGCTCAAGGATGGTATCATTCCCTAAATAAACATTGGCCATCCCGCCTCCACCGATCAGTTTAATGATCTCATATCGTTCATTTAATACTTTACCTTCTAGCATCAGACGTCACCAACTTCTTCTTGTTGATCAACAATAGCCAATGTAATATTATCTTCGCCACCGCGTTCATTTGCTAAATCGACTAACGTTTGCCCAAGGTTATCCAAGGAAGTGTCACAGATGACATCATGTAACTCTTGATCGGAAACTTTATTCGTTAAACCGTCTGAACAAATAAGAAGACGATCAAATCCTTCCCAATCAGAATGGAAAATATCTGGTTCTAAATCTGGTTCTGTTCCCAATGCTTTTAATATAACATTTCTTTTTGGATGGAGCTGTGCATCTTCTTTGGAAAGTTGCCCACTTCGTACCAGCTCACCCACTAAAGAATGGTCTTCCGTAACCTGCTTCCATTCTGCTTTACTAATCAAATAAGCACGACTATCTCCAATGTGACCAATAATTAAATCTTTTTCTGTACAAACAGCTGCCACAACCGTCGTTCCCATTCCTTGATAAGACGAATCGGATTGTGCTTTTTGATACACCAGATTATTTACTTCTTTAATAGAAGAAGCTAGCCATTTTTTAAAATCTAGCTCATGCACATCAGCATTGGTCCATAATTTCTCTAACTGTTCAATCGTTAATTTACTGGCAATATCTCCAGCCTGATGACCTCCCATGCCATCTGCCACAACTGCAAGCAATGCTTCTTTCCTGGGAATAACTGTCACAGCATCCTCATTCAATTGTCTGATCTTACCTTTGTCCGATTGATACACATATTTCATTCTTTCCACCTCTAATCCCCATCAACTATTTCGCAATAGTCTCGTAATAAAAAAGCCATCACTGTTTAAATCTTGAGGAAATATTTGCACACCAAACTCACAAAATCCACTGGTATGCTGCAATGCATCAGGTATATCATTGAAGAAACCCTGGTCAACTTGATATTCCGGGTGTTGCTGAAGAAATGATTGTATGACGTAGTCGTTCTCTTCTTTGTCTACTGTACAAGTACTATATGTCAATTTACCGTTCACCCGTAGTAAAGGTGCTACGTGATCTAATATTTGATGTTGTATTTGAGATAGTTGGAAGATGTCTTCTTCTCTTTTATTATATTTTATATCAGGCTTGCTGCGCAATACACCTAAACCTGTACACGGTGCATCAATTAATATTCGGTCAAATGTGGAGGCCGGGTGCTTCTCTTGTAATTTCCGTGCATCTGCCTGACCAGTCTGTATTGACGTCAAATCTAGAGAAGCTGCTTTATCAGCTACTAACTTTGCTTTCTTTCCATGTAAATCATAAGCATACACAGTACCATTATCCTGCATTTTCTCTGCAATGTGCGTCGTTTTACCACCAGGTGCACTACAAGCATCCAATACGGTCATGCCAGCTTCTAAATCCATCAACTCCGCCACTAACATCGAGCTTTCATCCTGTACAGTAAACATCGCGTTAGCAAAGGTATCATGTTTCAAAACATTACCTTTTTCGATGATAATACCTTGATCTGAAACATCAGAAGGTCTTGCCTTAATACCATCCGATTCCAGTTGATTCATTAACTGAGGCCTTGACGTTTTCAATGGCTGAATTCGAATGGTCATTTGTTTATGAAACAGGTTCGTTTCGCACATCGTTTCCGATACGCCCAATCCATATTGCTCGATCCATCGTTTCACAAGCCACTCTGGATGACTCGTCTTCACACCGATTCGCTTCACTTCATCGTCGATATCATCATAGTCTGAGAAACCTTCTCGTTGTGCAGCCCGCAAAATGCCATTCACAAAGCTTGCTATCCCTTTATGACCTCTGCTCTTGGCAATTTCGACGGCAACATGGATGATAGCGTGATCAGGAACTTTATCCAAATATTTCATTTGATAAATCGACAGATATAACAGCCACTTTACCCAATTATTCATTTTTTTCTTTTTGTTAATAAAACGGTCAAGGTCATATGCTAACGTCATTTTTCTTTGCAATGTTCCGTATACAATTTCTGTAAGCAATGCTCCATCTCTTGTGTCCAACTGATGCTTATTTAACGCCTGGTCAATTACCAGGTGACTGTATCCACCTTGATCTCCAATTCGGACCAATATATCCAGGGCAATTTCGCGTATGTTATTGTTTGCTGTTGTCATTCGCCTAATTTCTCTCCTACTTTCAGATTACTGCCAACGCCGCGAAGAAATTCTGCAGCTGTCATTTTCTTTTTTCCGGCAGGTTGCACCGTTGTTAACCGAACTGCCTTTTCGTCACCGGTTGCCACTGTAATTCCTTCTTCACTAGCATCTATAATGGTTCCAGCTGGTTGATTGCTAAATTGTGTTGCTTTATCGGCGTGATAAACTTTAAAGATTTTTCCTTGCCATAATGTAAAAGCAACAGGCCATGGATGAAGTCCTCTTATCTTATTAAAAACGACTTGTTGTGTCTGATTCCAATCGATTTTTTCTTGTTCACGTGTAATATTTGGAGCAAAAGTCGCCAACGATTCATCTTGTTCCTCACGATTCGCCTCTCCAGAAAAAATGGAAGGAATCGTGTCGGCTAATAGATCTGCCCCGATTGTGGCTAATTTGTCATGTAATGAACCTACATCATCAGTCTCAGCAATGGTTAATGCTTTTTGACTAATTACATCTCCAGCATCGAGTTTTTCTGCCATATACATAATCGAGATTCCTGTTTGTTGATGTCCTTCTAAGATCGAATAATGGATCGGGGCACCACCGCGTAAACTAGGTAGCAGAGATGCATGCACATTAATACAACCGTATGTCGGAATCTCTAATAATCCCTTAGGCAGCAACTGACCAAATGCCGCAGTCACAATCAAATCTGGTTTGAGGTCTTCAATGTCCTGATAATTATCTTTTATTTTTTCAGGCTGAAAAACCGGGATTTGATGTTTCTCTGCTGCTGCTTTAACGGGTGGTGGAGTCATGATACGCTTTCGGCCGCGTGGACGATCAGGCTGTGTTACCACCAAATCAACCTGATATCCTTCAGCAAGGATTCGTTCCAGTACAGGTACTGCAAAATCTGGGGTACCCATAAAAATAATATTGTTCATAAGAAAAACTCCTCTTACATTAATGAATATGGTTCAAAATCTACTTGTATCGTTAAATCGTGACGATGGATGTCATCACGATAATGTGTTTGGATTTTACGAATAATTTCTTTTTGATTTGGTTCATGCTTATATTTTACCATGCACTGGTAACGATATCTATTATTTATACGGACCATCGGTGAAGGGGTAGGTCCCAAAATGGTCGCTTGGTCTGATAAATGTTTGTACAATAACTTACAAATCGTCTTCGTTACCTCTTGCACTTTTATTTGATTTGGGTGAGAAACCGTGATCAATGTCAGAAAATAATAGGGTGGGTAATGAAAGCTTCTTCGCATCGACATTTCCTGCATAAAGTATTGCTGATAATCATAATGACTGGCCAATTGAATACTGTAATGCTCAGGAGTGTATGTTTGTATGATAACTTCGCCGGGCAACTGATGCCTTCCTGCCCTGCCGCTGACTTGTGTTAACAGTTGAAATGTTTTTTCAGATGAACGGAAATCTGGTAAGTGCAACATCGCATCGACAGCTAATACTCCTACTAATGTAACATTCTCGAAATCTAATCCTTTGGCAATCATTTGCGTACCTAGCAAAATATTCGCCTTCCCGCTACCAAACTGATCGAGCAGTTTCTTGTGAGCTCCTTTTCGCCTGGTTGTATCCACATCCATTCGAATAATATCAGCTTCTGGAATCTGCTCTTTTAATGCTTCTTCTACTTTTTGGGTCCCAGTACCGAAATAGCGGATTGTTTTACTACTGCACGTTGGGCACTCGTTCACCATTGGAATTTGATAGTCACAGTAATGGCATTTTAACTGGTGAGAGCTTTTATGATAAGTAAGTGCAATATCACAATTGGGACATTTCATCACATCTCCGCACTCCCGACACATAACAAAAGTCGAATAACCTCTTCTATTTAAAAATAACACAACCTGCTGTTGTCTTTCTAATCGAGAACGGATAGCTTGTAATAATTTCACCGAAAACATCGTACGATTACCCGCATACAATTCTTCGCGCATATCTACAATTTCTACTGGTGGCATCGTTGCCTCATTCATCCTGTCTGGCATCTCTAGCAGTCGATAGACACCTTTTGTCGCTCTAGCATATGACTCCAGCATCGGTGTAGCACTACCAAGTACAACCGGGCAATGATGGTAGATGCCTCGCTGCTTTGCGACTTCTCGAGCATGATATCTTGGTTGTTCATCCTGTTTGTAGCTTGTTTCATGCTCTTCATCAATGATAATAATGCCGATATTTTCAAATGGAGCGAAGATAGCGGAACGGGCACCCACTACTACTTTTACTTCTTTATTATGAATTTTTGTCCATTCATCAAATTTTTCTCCAGCTGACAATGCACTATGCAAAACCGCCACTTCTGAACCGAATCTGCCTTTGAAACGGTTGACCATTTGTGGTGTCAGGGCAATTTCAGGGACTAATACAATCGCTTCTTTTCCTTTGTTCAACACTTTCTCTATCGCTTGCAAGTACACTTCTGTCTTACCACTTCCTGTAACGCCATGCAACAGAAATACTTCATTCTGACCGGTTTCCGTCGCCCGCCATATCGGTTCAATAGCGGTACGCTGCTGCTCACTTAGAGGGAGAGGCTTTGTAACTTTAAACTCACTGTCCTGATAAGGATCGCGATACACCTTACGATCAATTCTTTTCAAAAGATTACGTGAGATTAATTGGTTGACAGTCTGTGTAGTTGTTTTTAGCTTATCCAACAATTGTTTCTGACTGATCGGTTCAGGATTTCCAATAAAAAATTCGATGATTTGTTTTTGTTTTTTCGCTTGGTTTGGGACATCCTCTAAGGCCTCTTCTAACAAGTATGTCTCTTTAGCAGCGGCGATAAACCGTTGAATCTTGTTCGTTTCTTTCGATTTCACTTGATAGTTGATTTGAACATGTCCATTACGAACTTCCTTTAACAACAATGCATGATTTCCCTGCCTCTCGAGAAATTCCGCATAATCCATGACACGCCTTCCAGCGAAAAACTGTTGCAGTTCGTCATCTAACTCTTCTTCCGTTAATGCCTCTATTTCCTTTCTATACTTTGCCTTTAGTATCTGCGGTAGCATGGCCTGAAATGTTTGAATATAAAAACTAACCGTCTGCTCACTAATCCATTGTCCCAATTGCAATAATTCTTCTGTCAAAACGGGAGTCAAATCCATGACCTCATCAATGGCTTTTAATTTATCGAATTCCGAATGATTATCGATATCGAGAACAAAGCCCATCACTTTCCTCGGTCCAAACGGAACAGAAACGCGCATACCTTTTTGAATAAGATCTTCAAAATTCTCCGGTATCAAATAATCAAACGTACGATTCGTCTGATTTGTCGGTACATCGACAATAACTTTTGCAACTTGCATGTTTCGTTCTACCTCAATTCCTTATCAATAAGTTGAATAATTGCTTCGGCAATGTCTTTCTTACTTGACTGCGGAATAGAATGCTCTTTACCGTCTTTCGTCAGAAAAATCACTTCATTTTGATCAGAGGCAAAGCCTATATCTTTGTTACTGACATCGTTCATGACAATCGCGTCTAATTTTTTTCTTGTAAGTTTGCTCTTTGCATAATCCATTACATTGTCTGTTTCAGCCGCGAAACCTACTAAAAACTGATGTGTTTTCTCATTGCCTAAAAACTGAAGGATATCTGTTGTTCTTTCCATTTCAACAGTCATTGTACCTTCCTGTTTTTTAAGCTTCTTATTATGAACATGTGCAGGAGTGTAATCAGCTACAGCAGCCGATTTAATAATTACATCCATATCCTGGTAATGTTGTTTCACCTTTTCATACATATCGGCTGCACTGTTTACCTTCAACAGTTGTACACGTTGCGGAGGGCTAATATGGACAGGACCTGATACTAGTGTCACTTCTGCCCCTAGCTCCATAGCCGCTTGTGCAAGTGCATATCCCATCTTCCCTGATGAATAATTGGTCAAATATCGGACTGGATCTAATGCTTCACGTGTTGGCCCTGCGGTGATCAACACTTTTTTTCCTTGCCAAGCATTAGAACGATTTGTTTCACTCTCAAGTAGCTCTACCATTTTCTCCGGTTCTTCCAAACGGCCTTTGCCAACATAACCACACGCTAAATAACCTTCCCCTGGCTCAATAAATCGATATCCCCATGAATCTAACAGCTGCATATTGTGGATTACTGCAGGGTGCTGGTACATATGAACATTCATAGCAGGAGCGATGTACACCGGGGCTTGTGTTGCCATTAATGTCGTCGTCAGCAAATCATCTGCAATACCTCCTGCAATTTTACCAATTACGTTTGCAGTAGCTGGCGCAACTATTACCATATCTGCCCAATCTGCCAAATCAATATGGGCAATTTTTTGTGGATCTTTCTCGTCAAAAGTGTCCGTATAGACCGGATTTCTTGATATCGCCTGAAACGTTAATGGTGTTACAAACTCCTGTGCATGATCAGTCATCAGCACCTTCACATCTGCTCCAGCATGTGTCAATTTACTTGTGAAAGCAACGGCTTTATATACAGCAATGCCTCCCGAAACACCTAAAAGAATTTTTTTTCTTTTTAACACGTAGACACCCCATCTCTGATATAGAAGAAACCCTCGCAGCGCGATGCAATGCGAGGGAGATATTTAAATATTAATCATGTATGATTTCCTGATCAGGATCAACCATTAATTTTTCTTCAAGGATTTCTTCTAATGCTAACCCGACAAAAGTTGCTGCTTTCGGGTTTTCTACCTGATGCATTTTCGTATTTTGAATTTGACGAGCACGCTTTGCTGCTAACGTAACCAACGTATATTTCGAATTAATTTTTGTTTGTAATTTATCAATGGATGGTTCTAATATCATTTCTCATCTACCTCCAACAATGCTTTATATTGTTTTGCCACTCTTTCTCGTTTACAATGTTCACTTTTCACAATCGCCTGCACTTTATTTACCGCTTCTGCGACATTATCATTAACCACAACATAATCATACTTATCCATCATTTCGATCTCATTACGCGCTTCTTTCAAGCGATTAATAATCAGATCTTCTGTTTCTGTTCCTCGATCCATGATACGGTTTTTTAATTCCTCTAAACTAGGCGGAATTAAAAAGATGAACACACCTTGCGGAAAATTTTCTTTCACTTGCAGCGCGCCTTGCACTTCAATCTCAAGGAATACGTCATGACCTCTCTCGATGGTTTCCTCTACATATTCTTTTGGTGTACCGTAATAGTTGCCGACATATTCAGCATATTCTAGCATACGTCTTTCTTCGATCATCTGTTCAAACTGCTCACGCGTCCGGTAAAAGTAGTCTACACCCTCCTGTTCACCTTCGCGCATCGCTCTTGTTGTCATTGAAATCGAATATTTTAAGTTGGTATCCTGTTCAAATAATGCCTTTCTGACTGTTCCTTTCCCTACTCCAGATGGACCAGATAAAATAAACAGTATCCCTTTCTCTTTAATCAAAATAGTTCCTCCCTATTATTCTTCATTTATTTCATCGTGGCTGAGAACACGTTGTCCAACTGTTTCCGGTTGAACAGCTGAAAGTACTACATGATCACTATCTGTAACAATAACAGCTCTTGTTCTTCTTCCGTATGTAGCGTCTACTAGTTTATTATTTTCCCTAGCGACCGTTATAATACGTTTAATTGGAGCGGACTCCGGTGATACAATTGATATGATCCTGTTGGCAGAAACCACATTTCCAAAACCGATATTAATTAACTTTAAACTCATCTCGAGCTCCCCCTTAAATCTAAGAACAACTTACTCTACATTCTGTATTTGCTCTTTCATTCTTTCTGCTTCGCTTTTTAAAGATACAACGTGCTCACTTATCCATATGTCATTTGACTTCGAACCGATCGTATTTAACTCTCTATTTAGTTCCTGGACAATAAAGTCCAATCTCCTCCCAATCGGCTCCGTCTCTTTCATTAGTTGCTGAAACTGCATGACATGACTATGTATTCTTGTCAGTTCTTCTGTTATGTCGCCTTTTTCGGCTAGAAGCGCGATTTCTTGAAACAACCTGGATTCGTCGTAAACAGAAGTATTTTCGAGATAACTGTTTATACGTTCTTTTATTCGCTCCTGATACTCTATTATAACAATTTTTCGCCTCTCACCCAACTGTTTTATTCTATTTTGTATAATTTCTGTTCGTAATTGAAGATCTTTTCCAAGTTCAGCGCCTTCTTTTAGCCGCATAGCATGAAGGTTCCCTACTGCTTTTTCCAAAGTAAGCAGTACGTTCGTATCTGTATCCGTATTACTTTCCTCTCGTTGCTCCACTTCAAATATATCCGGATATTGCCCCAGCATGTCCAATGTTATTTCGCCATGAAGCTGATATGTTTGTTTAATTTGTTGAAACTGATTTATGTATTGTTCCACTAAATCCCAATTCGTGGTAAGCTTTTTAGAGCTCGTAAAGGTTCCACTCACATTGATCGTTACACTAACTTTTCCTCGCTTAACCTGCTGCTGAATTATCTTCTTCAACCGGTCTTCTAACGGAACTAAAAATTTTGGCATTTGAAAAGATATATCCAAATAACGATGGTTTACTGTTTTGACTTCTGCTATGATGTACATTTCATCCAGTTGCAATTCCTGTCTGCCGAATCCTGTCATGCTTTTCATTAATACATCACTTCCATCTTCTATTATAAACATAATCTGATTATCATAATCATCATATCAGACTTTTCAACTGTTCGACAAATGATTCTGGGCAGTTTTTTGCTTAAAGAAATGTTATAATAATCAGATGAGGTGATTTATATGGTATTTGACGGAATTGTTACACGTGCTGTAGGAAACGAGCTTGATCAAGAGTTGGTTTCTGGACGCGTTTTAAAAATATATCAACCAACAGAGACAGAATTAGTCATGACGATTCGCAAACATGGAGAAAATAAGCAATTATTAATTAGTGCTCATCCTAGTTACGCAAGATTGCACCTTACTAAGGATACATACGATAACCCGAAGGAACCATCGATGTATTGTATGATGTTGCGCAAATATTTAAGTGGAAGTTTTGTTGAATCAGTCGAACAGATTGAGAATGAACGAATTATTCATCTTCATTTCCAGACAAGAAATGAAGTCGGTGATCCAAGTGTTAAAATACTTGTCGTGGAAGTAATGGGAAAACACAGTAATATTATTTTAATCGATAAGGAAAGACAGGTCATTCTTGATAGCATCAAGCATATATCCAGTGCTCAAAATCGGCATCGATCGATTTTGCCAGGCAGCACCTATATACAGCCACCGAGTCATCAGAAGGTTAACCCTTTCTGCCTTGATGGGGATCAACTGATAAGAAAATTGGATTTTAATGCAGGTAAACTGGATCAACAGCTGGTTAATACGTTAATGGGCGTTTCTCCGGTGTTAGCGAAAGAAATCGTAACAAGAGCTGGATTAGGTGATCATCAAACATATAAGGATGCTTTTGAAGACGTTCAACATCAATTGCTAGCACATCAGTATCAGCCAAATATTATGCATGGCAAAAAAGAACGTTTCTATGTCATCCATTTAGCATATGCAACGGAAGATCGCGAAGATTTAAGCAGTGTTAGTGGAATGCTGGATCACTTTTACTCTGGTAAAGCGGAACGAGACAGAGTAAAGCAAAGAGCAGGTGATTTACTCCGATTCCTAACCAATGAACAAAAGAAAAACAAACGAAAATTAGGGAAGCTCGACAAAACATTAGATGATGCTAAGGATGCGGATCGTTATCAGCGTGATGGCGAATTATTGACAGCGCATATGCATTTAGTTCGTCACGGTGATAAAGAGGTCGAGGTGATTGACTACTATGATCCTGATCAATCGAAGCGAGTCATTTCACTAAACCCGAACAAATCTCCGAGCGAAAATGCACAGTCGCTCTTTAAGAAGTACCACAAACTGAAAAAGTCTAAAGAAATGGTAGAGGAAGAAAAGAAAAAAACGTATGAGGAAATGAAGTATCTCGATGAAATTATTGAACAGATTGATTCTGCACGTGAACAGGATATTGAAGAAATACGTGAAGAATTACAAGAGCAAGGTTACCTAAAGAAAAGACAGTCTAATACGAAACAGAAGAAAAAGCCAGCAAAACCAGCTCCTGAAATTTTTTATGCAACAGACGGTACAGAGATCTTAGTAGGTAAGAACAATAAGCAAAACGAATATGTGACAAACCGGTTAGCAAGAAAAGATGACATTTGGCTGCATACGAAGGATATACCAGGATCACACGTCGTCATCCGTGCCCAAGATCCAAGCGAAGATACGTTACTAGAAGCCGCACAACTGGCTGCAAATTTTAGTAAATCGAAACATTCCTCCTCAGTGCCGGTAGATTATACCTTGATTAGGCATGTTAAGAAACCAAACGGTGCAAAGCCTGGTTTTGTCACCTATGATAACCAAAAGACATTGTTTGTAACACCCGATCAGCGATTGATTGATCATTTACGGAAGAAAAGCTAGATTTATTAACACATTTAAGTCAACTGGTTTTATGATTCGACATTGTTAACCGTTCTAACATATCAGTTGTATAGAAAAAAGCTCCGTTAACATGGACGGAGCTTTTTTAATAAGCAAAGAAAATTATATACTTACAGTCATAAAGTAGAATTCAGAACCATACTTAAGAAAAAGTATAGGTTCTCATAATACAGATTATATAAAGTGGAACTGTATTCACAGTATGGTAAATTTGATTTATTGTATTTGCTTAGCACTTAAGTTAGTTTGATCAGCAAGTTTATACTCGGCTCTTCTAATGACCAAGGTAAGCACAATTCAATGAATGAGGTAATTGACTAGTAATAAACTGGATAGCCTTCAAATCATATAACATATTATACTGCTCAGCACTGCTTTATTTGTGGCTAGTTTTTTTAGTTTGCATGCTGTTGTAGTTCGTCTACTGTAACGAATCGGTAGTTTTGTTCTGTTAGTTCTTTTAAGATTGTTTCCATTACTTTTAATTCCTCTCCATCGTCGTACATTGGATGGAGTAAGATAATTGATCCTTTTTCTATGTTGTCGAGTACATAATCCACTTTTTCTTCTACTGTGGCCGCATAAGTATCTGGTTCAAGATTCCACATGATTGTTTCCCTTTTCTGATTGTTTAGAATCCATGGTAATACTACAAGCTTTTTACCAAATGGCGGTCGAAAATCGATGTCACCTTCATATCCGGCATCTCTGATTAAAGAATCTGTAGAGGATAATTCCTGCTGTACAAAAGATGGAGATTTCCCTATCATTCTAGAATGTGTATAGGTATGATTTCCGATTTGATGTCCGGCAGCTGCAATAGCCTTGGTCAGCTCCGGATATTTCCTAATATCATGTCCAATGAGAAAAAAGGTAGCCTTTACCTGATAATCCTCCAACATAGATAAAATACCTGGTACATTCTCAGACGGTCCATCATCAAAAGTCAGTGCAATGACCTTTTCATCAGTTTCCACTTGAGCTGTTAATTCACCAAATAATTGAAATTCCCGTGCATTCATCAATTTATAGCTGCCAAGACCCAGTAGTATTAGACAACATATAGCCAAACCACTCCATAGCAATTTCTTTTTCATCAAAAATTACCTGCTTTCCTAATTAATAAGTTTACTAAAATCTATCTTAGTCATTGTCGGTCCTATTCCACAACAAATAACATTTTACGATTTTGAGTATCACTGAAATGATTATCTGTGATTTCTTCAAGAAAACAGGGCAAAAACCCAACAGGACGTATCTAAATTAAGTATTTATTAAAGTTTCTATAATACGGATTATGTAATGCTAGCGTTGCATCCATTTTGAAATGTAGTTAGAGGTATGAGGAAGCAGATTGACTGGTACCCTCATGTGACCATCCATATAGCAGCTTCATTCTCAAATACATTATGCTAGCACTGTTGCTTTTAGCTGTTCCAATCGTTGTAGAACTTCCGTTAAGCGTAGGAAATATGTAGAGACTCCCGTGGGATCAGTCGTGTCCGAAAATCCCGCAGGAAAGCGGGTTTCTTTCCGAGGAAGTTGAGGCCGATCCCACAGGACGCGGAGCATATTTCCGGAGCTTTGCTAAGCAAATACAATATATCAAACTTAGCATATTATTATACAGTTTCACTTTACATAATCCGTATTATAAGCACCTGATGCTTCCCATTCTTCGACAAGCTCTCTTCTGCAAGTTACATTAATAACAGTGAAATATAATATTTTTACATAAAAAAACAGATTACAGATATGGTAGATCTGTAATCTGTTAGATGACTATTGTTCCTGTTTTGCCGTCGAATGATAGCGAAATAAACTGCATTTTGCGGTTGCCCAGGAAATATTATCTTAATTATTTTCTAGTTCATCCCGCCATTGTATTAAATCTGTTTTTTCTGCTTCGGTGATTTTATGATTCTCAACCAATGTCTCTGCAAGTACATCAAAATTACTGATCGTTGCGAATGGGATACCAGTAGCACTAAACTGTTTATCTGCCTTCTGTAAACCATAGCTAAAAATGGCTAAAACACTTAACACCTTAGCTCCTGCTTCCTGTAATACTACAGCACTGTCTAAGGAGGATCCTCCAGTCGAGATCAAGTCTTCGATGACAATGACATTATCACCTTCTGAAATTTTCCCTTCAATCTGATTTTGTTTACCATGGCCTTTTGGCTTCGATCTCACATAAACCATTGGTAAATCTAAATAAGACGCTAACCATGCAGCATGCGGAATCCCTGCCGTTGCGCAGCCAGCAATCACATCAGGCTTTTCATCCATCTGTTCGATCATTTGCGCAAATTGTTCCACGATTTGTTGTCTTATTTCCGGATATGACATGGTTAAGCGATTGTCACAGTAAATTGGTGACTGAATTCCTGATGTCCAGACAAAAGATCGATCAGGTCGTATTTGAATTGCATCAATATCATATAATGCATATGCCAATTCTTTTGATTTAAGCATGATCCCACTCCTCTAGTACACGTTGATAATTAGCTTTCGGGCTTTCTGCCTGTGTAATACTTCTGCCAATCACCAAATAATCGGCTCCGTTCTGTTTCGCAAGTGCTGGTGTTGCCACTCGTTTTTGATCATTATTACTTACATCTGTTAACCTGATGCCTGGTGTTACCGTCAAAAAGTCTTTGCCGCACACTTCTTTAATTGTACGCACCTCATGGGCCGAACAAACAACACCATCTGCTCCACTTTCTTTCGATAGCAAGGCTAGACGTTGAACTGTCTCGTCCACGGATTGCTTTACATACAATTCCTTTTGCAATGTCTCTTCATCCATGGAAGTAAGTACGGTAACTGCTATCAATTTTGGTAATGATCCATTTGCACCTGCATCAAGTCCTCTTCTGGCTGCTTTGATCATCTCTGAGCCACCAGCAGCATGAACATTTACGATATCCACTCCTAAATGAGCAAGATTGTACATCGCCTTTTCGACAGTTGTTGGAATATCGTGTAATTTCAAGTCTAAAAAAATCGAATGATTCCGTTCTTTTAACCAAGAAATAATGGCTGGACCTTCTCGATAAAATAATTCCATTCCTACTTTGACTGGGACCTCTGCTAAATCATTCGTTTGCAAAAAGTCTTTCACTTCATCCCCAGTCCGAAAATCCAAAGCTAGAAAAAATGGTTTGTTCACGCTTCATGCCCCTTTCCAATTGCATCTTCTACAGATTCAAACCCATATTTATTCAATACGTCTGGTAATGCCTGAATAATCTCAGGGCAGGCTAACGGATTTTGGAAATTGGCTGTTCCTACCGCTACGGCATTTGCACCTGCCAAAAGATATTCTACCACATCTTCAGCAGTCACGATGCCTCCAATACCGATAATCGGAAGATCTAATGCTTGACGCACTTCATAAATCATTCGGATCGCAATTGGTTTTACTGCTGGACCTGATAAGCCACCGGTTTTATTTGCTATGATCGGCTTACGTTGCTTCAAGTTGATTTGCATACCTGTTAACGTATTAATCATGGAGATTCCGTCTGCTCCACCATCAGCTACTGCTTTAGCCATGCCTATGATATTCGCTACATTTGGAGATAGTTTGACGTAAACCGGATAGTTACTTGCTTGCTTTACTGCATACGTCACTTCTTTTGCTAACTCAGGGTCTGTCCCAAATTGCACGCCGCCTTCTTTCACATTGGGACATGAAATATTCAGTTCAAGAGCAGATACGTCTTCTGAACGGTTCAGTGCTTTCGTCACGTGCTCGTATTCTTCAACCGTACTGCCAGCAACATTTGCTATAACAGGTGTATCGAATTGTCTTAAAAAAGGTAGTTCTTCATCAATGATTTTTTCCACACCTGGATTTTGTAAACCAATTGCATTCAACATTCCGCTTGCTGTTTCTGCAACACGTGGAGTCGGGTTACCATAACGTGCCTCTCTAGTAGCGGCTTTTACGATAATCGCACCCAGTTCGTTCAGGTCAAAAAACTGACTGTATTCTTTTCCGAAACCGAAACAGCCGGAAGCAGGCATTACCGGATTCTTTAAAGTCAGTCCTGGCATTTTAGTCGATAAACTCATGTTAACAACACCTCATTCGCCGCAAAGACAGGACCATCCTTACATATTTTTTTCGACTTGGTTGGATCTGTTTTAGATGGAACCACACATGCATAGCACGTACCCACACCACAGCCCATCCGTTCTTCCAATGAAATGTAACCATTATGAGCCTCTAATTGATTAGTTACAGCTTTCAGCATTGGGGTCGGACCGCATGAGAAATAATAATCAAATGCATCAGGAAGCCCTGAAATAATATCTGTGACAAATCCTTGTGAACCATAGCTGCCATCATTAGTAGCAATATGCGTATCCCCTAGCAATTGAAATTTCTCTTCATAAAATACCTGATCTTTATTCTGAAATCCTAGTACACTCGTTACCTTAACACCTTTTTCCTTTAAGGTTTTTGCCAGGTAGTAGAGAGGAGGAACACCGATTCCTCCACCTACTATTAAGGCATGATCAAGCTGTAAATCATCTAAGGGATAGTAACTGCCACACGGTAAAATCACATCTAATGCATCCCCAGCCCGAAACTGGCTTAATTCGCGTGTTCCTTCACCAAAAATTTTAAAGATAATAGTGAAATTGTTATTCTCTTTATCAATACCAGCTACGGAAACTGGTCTTCTAAGCATATGATTCTTTAAGGCAATATGCACAAACTGTCCTGGTTTTAATTCTTTTGCCAATGAAGATTGTAAGACCACTTCAAACGTATCTTCCGCAATTTGAACATGACTTATAATTTGCAGTAATTGTTTGGTTATCAAAGTATTATTGCCTTCCCTTCAACTGCTGGTTTTGCAGTAAACGTAGTTGAGTCAATCACATTCACAATTGCTTCTGCTGTATCAAGGCTTGTTAAACAAGGTACCCCATGTTCCACTGCTTCACGACGAATCCTAAATCCATCTGAACGAGGTTTCTTACCTGATGTTAACGAGTTGACCACAAGCTGTACTTCTCCTTGTTCAATAACAGAGATTACGTTCTTGTCATCTGCTCCTACTTTTCCTACTTCGGTTACTGGCAAATTCATTTCTCTAAGGACGTTTGCAGTACCTTCTGTCGCATACATGGTAAAGCCAAGTTCAAAGAAACGCTGAGCTAGTTGACTTGCTTCTTCTTTGTCTTTATCAGCAACTGTAATCAAGACTGCACCTTCCATTGGTATCTTTAATCCTGAAGCCGTTAATCCTTTATAAAGTGCTTTTTCTAACGTTCTGTCTCGCCCAATTGCTTCCCCGGTCGATTTCATTTCTGGTCCAAGCATTGTATCAACGCTGCGTAATTTCTCAAAGGAGAATACCGGTACTTTTACCGATACTGTTTCTGGTTCTGATAATAATCCCTTTTTGTATCCCATATTGGCTAATGATTCACCAATGATACAACGAGTTGCAATATTTGCCATTGTGACGCCCGTAATCTTACTTAAGAACGGTATGGTACGGCTTGCTCTTGGATTTACTTCCAGCACATAGACTTCATTTTTGTGAACGACAAACTGAATATTGATCAAGCCGCGTACGCCTAATTTTTCCGCGATATTAATGGTAATGTCCACACATTTGTGTTTGATCTCTTCAGATAAACGTTGTGTCGGGTATACCGCAATTGAGTCCCCAGAGTGTACACCAGCGCGTTCAATGTGCTCCATCACGCCTGGTATAATCGTCGTTTCCCCATCACTAATCGCATCTACTTCAACTTCAATACCTGTTAGATATTTGTCAATTAAAACTGGATGCTTATGTTTAATATGATTGGTCTTCGCTAAATAACTTTCCAATTCTTCCTGATTATAGACAATTTCCATCTGACTTCCACCGATAACATACGATGGACGTACTAATACCGGATAGCCAATCTCAGCTGCAGCTTCTTTAGCTTGGTCAAGCTGACGAACGCTTTTACCTTGTGGCTGTGGAATATTTAATTCTTGTAATAATTGTTCGAATTTGTCACGATCCTCTGCTGCATCTATTGCTGTAAGAGGTGTTCCTAGTATTTGAACTCCTCGTCTTTCTAAACCTTCTGCAAGATTGATCGCTGTCTGACCACCGAACTGAACGATTACTCCTTCTGGTTTTTCCAATTCTACAACATGCATGACATCTTCTAATGTTAACGGTTCGAAGTATAGTTTATCCGAAACACTGAAATCAGTAGACACTGTTTCCGGATTACTATTCATGATGATTGCTTCATAACCAGCTTCTTTTAATGCCAGTACGGAGTGCACAGTTGCATAGTCGAATTCAATCCCCTGTCCAATGCGGATCGGTCCAGAGCCAATTACTAATACTTTCTTGCGATTTGTTACTTCTGACTCATTCTCTTCTTCGTATGCACTGTAAAAGTATGGTGTCGCTGATTCAAATTCTGCAGCACACGTATCTACCATTTTATACACTGGTAAGATGTTCTCTGCGATACGCAGTTGGTATACTTCATCTACATCAACATTCCAGACACGAGCGATTTGAGTATCAGATAATCCAAGAGTTTTCGCTTCTTTCAGTAAATCGATATTTTGTGGAATGTCTGCTAATTTACGTTCAAAATCAATGATTTTCTTAATTTTATCTAAGAAGAAGCGATCAATTTTTGTTAAGTTAAAAATCTCTTCAACAGATAGCCCTTTACGTAAAGCTTCCGCTAATACATAAATACGTTCGTCATCAGCTTTCACTAAGCGCTCTTTTAGCACTTTCATTGATTCATCTGCGATTTTAGGTAAATAGAAATCTTCGCCACTAATATCTAATGAACGGATACCTTTTAATAAAGACTCTTCAAAATTACGTCCGATTGCCATAACTTCTCCAGTTGCTTTCATTTGTGTTCCTAGCGTACGATTCCCTAATACAAACTTATCGAATGGAAAGCGTGGGAATTTCGTTACGATATAATCTAGTGCTGGTTCATAACATGCATAAGTTGTTTCCGTAATAGGGTTCATGATTTCATCCAAAGTCATACCTATTGCGATTTTTGCTGCAATTTTCGCAATAGGATAACCTGTAGCCTTCGATGCTAACGCAGAAGATCGACTTACTCGCGGATTTACTTCGATAATATAATATTGAAAACTGTATGGATCGATCGCTAACTGAACGTTACAGCCACCTTCTATTTCCAAAGCACGGATAATTTTCAGTGATGCAGAGCGAAGCATTTGGTATTCTCTGTCACTTAACGTTTGAGATGGAGCTACTACGATGGAATCACCGGTATGTATACCGACCGGATCAATATTTTCCATATTACAAACAACGATAGCTTGATCGTTTTTATCACGCATTACTTCATATTCAATTTCTTTAAAACCAGCAATATTTCGTTCAATTAAACATTGGTTTACCGGAGAAAGCGATAATCCATTTCTAGTAATATCTCTTAAATCTGCTTCATTGTAGCACATTCCACCACCTGTTCCCCCTAATGTATAGGCAGGACGAACAATTAATGGATAACCAATTTCATCGGCAAAATCTAATGCTTGTTCCACTGTATTCACTATTTGACTCTCTGGTACTGGTTCGTTGATTTCATTCATCAACGTTCGGAATTTTTCACGGTCTTCGGCATTTTGAATCGCGTCTAATTTCGTACCTAACAATTCTACATTGTATTCGTGCAAAATACCTGATTCATCTAAAGAAACAGCCAGATTCAAACCTGTTTGACCGCCAAGTGTCGGCAATACTGCGTCAGGGCGTTCTTTTCGAATGATTTTGGACAGGAATTCAACGCTTAAAGGTTCCATATAAACCGTGTCTGCTATCGTATGGTCTGTCATGATCGTCGCTGGATTGGAATTAGCCAAAATAACGGTATAACCTTCTTCTTTTAACGACTGACAAGCTTGCGTTCCAGAATAATCAAACTCCGCAGCCTGTCCGATGACAATTGGTCCTGATCCGATCACTAAAATTTTGTTAATATCTGTTCTTTTTGGCATTAGACTTCCTCCTTGTTTGCACTTTGATAGCTTTCGATCGTTTGCATGAATTTATCAAATAAGTAGTTCGTATCGTCTGGTCCTGGCGAGCTTTCCGGATGATATTGTACGGAAAAAGCCGGATAAACAGTATGCTTAACTCCTTCAACCGTTTTATCATTTAAAGCAACCTGTGTTAGTTCTAAATCAGTCTCTTCTAATGATTCCGCGGTTACCGCATAGCCATGATTCTGTGAAGTCAAATACGTACGCTTCGTTTCATAATCATATACCGGATGGTTCGAACCACGGTGACCAAATTTCAATTTATCCGTATCTGCTCCGCAAGCTAACGAAAGCAGTTGATGGCCTAGGCAAATACCAAAAGTCGGTACCGATGGAATGACATCTTTAATCATTTCGATCGCTTCTGGTACTTTTTTCGGATCTCCTGGTCCGTTGGTAAGCATGATACCATCTGGTTTTAAGCGGAGAATATTATCTGCACTATAATTATATGGTACTACTGTTACATTACAGTTTCGTTTCGTCAATTCACGCAGAATACCATGCTTCATGCCAAAATCAACAAGAACAATACGAAAGCCTCTTCCTGGAGATACGTATGGTTTAATTGTCGAAACCTGTGCAACCTGATCGTGCATCGGAGTTGACTGAGAGAGTTTCTCTTCTGCACGTTCGTCTTCTGCGCCAGCCTCTGTCAAGATGCCACGCATCGTACCATGTTTACGCAAAATCTTTGTCAACTTTCGTGTATCAATACCAGCAATACCAGGAATATTATTGGCTTTTAAAAACTCGTCCAAATTCTCGTCACTGCGAAAATTAGACGGTGTCTGGCAATATTCTTTGACTACAAAACCGAATATGGAAGGATTAATCGTTTCGAAGTCATCGCGATTAATACCGTAATTTCCGATTAACGGATAGGTCATGGTAACAATTTGTCCACAATATGACGGATCTGATAAAGTTTCCTGATAACCAGTCATCCCTGTGTTAAAGACTACTTCCCCAATACTTTCATTTAAGGAACCAAATGCTTCCCCGTTAAATACCGTACCGTCCTCTAAAATTAGCTGTCTTCTCATCGTACTGCCTCCTCATATACTGTCTCACCTTGATAAATGGTCATAACTGGTTTACCTTTCACTTGCCATTGATCAAATGGTGTGTTTTGTCCTTTTGACAGAAACGTTGATTTGTCAATGGCTAGTTGATTGTTTAAGTCAATCAATGTCAGATCTGCACTTGCACCAAGCTCAATCCGACCGTATGGCAGACCAAATGTTTTAGCTGGTTTGATTGTCATCCAGTCAATCAGCTGCTTCAATGTGAAAATCCCTTTTTCTACGAAATGAGTATGCAATAAGCTAAAAGCTGTCTCAAATCCTACAATTCCAAATGGTGCTTCTGTCATACCGTTAGCTTTTTCGGCTGTGGTATGTGGGGCATGATCGGTTGCAATAAAATCAATTGTCCCATCAAGCAATCCATCAATTAAAGCTTGGTGATCTTCAATTGCACGCAATGGCGGGTTCATTTTGAAATTAGCATCATCTTCCTTAATGCTATTTTCATTGATTAATAGATGATGTGGTGTAACTTCTGCCGTCACTTTAATACCAGCTCGTTTCGCATCGCGAATCACACGAACCGATTCTTTCGTACTAACATGACAGACGTGATAATGACAGTCCGCCGCTTCTGCTAAAAGTACGTCTCTCGCTATCTGGACAGATTCACAAATAGATGGAATGCCTGGTAAGCCTAGTTGTTCACTAACTTTCCCTTCATGCATCACGCCACTATGGATCAACGTGTTTTCTTCGCAATGTGCCACAATTGGCATATTGATTGATGCTGCTTGTTGCATAGCTTTCAGCATCATGTCAGCTGATTGAATGCCAACACCATCATCAGTATAGGCAAAGGCACCAGCTTCTTTTAATGCTTTCATATCCGTTAATTTGTTGCCTACTAATCGTTCCGTAATGGACGCATACGGTAACACTCTAATCTGGGCCGTATCCTCGATTTTTGCTTGAATCATATCTAAAATCTCTACTGAATCAGGAGTGGGCTGCGTATTAGGCATCGCACACACCGTCGTATAACCGCCACGTGCTGCCGCAGCTGTACCGGTTGCGATCGTTTCTTTTGTCTCCCCGCCTGGTTCACGAAGATGGACATGTACATCGACAAATCCAGGCGTTACCAGATGGCCTTGCCCATCGATTTTTTCCGCATCATCCGCGGTAAGGTGAGTTCCAATAGCCGCAATCTTTCCATTTTCAATTAAAAGCTCACACGATTGTGTGGATCCATTATCCAGTAATTGCTTGACGTTTGTTAATAGTCTTTTCATGAAAAGTTCCCCCTTGATTTAGCAGTGTCTCGATGACAGCCATTCTTGTAGCTACACCATTCTGCATTTGTTTAAATATTCTGGAACGTCCACATTCAACAAGGTGTGTATCAATTTCTACTCCACGGTTAACAGGAGCCGGATGCATAATGATTGCATCATGTTTCATTTTCGCTTCCCTCGCCAATGTGAGTCCGTATTGCTCTAAGTAACTTTCCTGCTGAAATGAAACATGATCCTGATGTCTTTCATGCTGAATCCTTAACAGCATAAATACATCTGCTATCTCTGTAGCTTCATCAATCGGTACATATGGGTACGGTAATGTGTTATCCTGCCATTGTTCCATCCCTGTTAAGTAGACTTCAGCACCTAACGTTGACAATGCATATGCATTGGATCTTGCAACCCGACTATGTTTGATGTCACCAGCGATTACCACTTTAACTCCTTTGAATTGTTGAAATTCCTGATAGATCGTAACCAAATCAAGCAGTGACTGGGTCGGATGTTCCCCCGTCCCATCTCCTGCATTAATGACAGGGATGGAAATGGAGTCAGCTAGTTGGCTTGCGATATTTTCTTGCTGATGACGCAGGACGATGACGTTTGCGCCAATCGATTCAAATGTTCTTGCCGTGTCATAAATACTTTCACCCTTCGTTACACTAGAGGAATCAGCGGCAAAATCTAATGGTTCGATACCTAGTTTTCGTTCCGCTACAACAAAACTCATTTTGGTTCTTGTACTCGGTTCAAAGAAAAGATTTGCAGCAAAAAATGGTGACTGAAATGGGACAGTACCATGTTTACTAATATAATCTGCCTTTTTTACCAGTTGAAGAATATCTGCTTCGCTTTGATCCTTCATTGTCACAAAATGTTTCATCTAACATTCCTCCCTAAGAATTATACTATCTATTTATTGATCATCTTCAGGTGAAGAGAACATGCTGCCATTGCCATAACCTGTTTCTTTTCCTGGCAGAACAAGATTTAAAATCAGTCCGATAAATGCAGACAGTGCCATACCAGCGATCGTAACTACCTGACCATTACCGATTGGTATATTTACATATGCTCCACCAATCCCAATCACTAAGATTACGGAAGAGATGACTAAATTACGCTTGATTCCTAAGTCCACCTGATTGTCGATTAACATTCTCAGACCACTTGAAGCGATAATACCGAACAACAGGATTGACACACCACCCATCACAGGTGTTGGAATTGAACTAATGATTTCGGTGATAATACCGATAAACCCGAAGAGTATCGCAAGAAAGGCAGCTCCGCCAATGACAAATACACTGAATACGCGGGTAATGGCCAATACGCCGATATTTTCTCCATATGTTGTGTTCGGCGGTCCACCAAGGAATGATGCAATCATCGTTGCCACCCCATCCCCCATAATGGAACGGTGAAGACCAGGCTTTTTAATAAAGTTTTTTCCGACTACTTTTGAAAGTACCATCTGGTCACCAATATGTTCTGCTACTGTTACAACAGCGATTGGAACCATTAATAACACTACGGAAAGATTCAATACTTCGAAAGGCTGGTAGTCGACGAACGGAATCACAAAATTCGGTACAAGAAAAAGGGAATGGAAGAATTCGCCGATTGAATTACTCGATATTATTTGTGTCCATGCTGCCCGGACACCACTTGTATCTAAAACAGTCACTCCCGTAATTGCTGTAATCACTAAGGAATACGTATAACCGCCAATTATCCCGATTAAAATCGGTATGATACCAAAAATTCCTTTAAAAAGTAGTGATGCAAGAATTGTGATTAGCAATGTTACTGCCGCTGCACTGAAATGAACCGCGCTGTATTCTCCATCGACGTTCATTGCCATATCAACCGCAGTTGGTGCCAAACCTAATCCGATCACAATAATGACAGGTCCGACTACGACTGGTGGCAATACTTTAATAACCCAATCTGTACCAAATGCTGCGATTAAAAGCGACAAAATTCCGTAAACAATACCTGCCAGGAAACTCCCCATCATGACGCCTCCGGTTCCACCTAATGCCATTGCACTGGTGATTGGCGTAATGAAAGCAAAGCTGGAGCCTAAATAGGCTGGAATTTGCCCTTTGGTAATGATAATATAGGCTAATGTACCTAACCCACTTGATACTAAGGCAACAGCTGTTGAAAGATCTGTTAAATAAGGTACTAAAATGGTCGAACCAAACATTGCAAATAGATGCTGTATACTAAAGAGTATCCATTTTGATATTTTTGGTACTTCTTGTACATCTAAAACTACATTTTTGTCTTTCATTGTTGTAACTCCCTCTTGTCTTTTAAAGAAAAATTTTGTTCTTAAAAAATTTTGCCACGTCGCATGACGACTCTGATAAAATTTTATACTTTCCAACGAATAAAAAAACCTCTTTGCTAGGTCGCAAAGAGGCAGACGTGTCCTCAAAATGATACACGTTTCTCAAGATTGCAACCTTTTAAGCATCTCTGTACTTTTTTAAAGGTCTTTATTTATTTTTTTCGAATATACTAACGCTGTCTGACTGATCGATTTCAGCTAATTTTACTGTAATAATTTCACCCTGTGAGGTCGGAATGTTTTTCCCGATGAAATCTGCTCGAATCGGCAATTCACGATGACCTCTGTCTACCAGCACTGCCAATTGTACCTGTGATGGTCTTCCTTGATCCATGATAGCATCCATCGCAGCCCTTACTGTTCTTCCTGTATAGAGAACATCATCAACTAAAATAACTTTCTTACCTGATACTTGTTCATGTAGATTCGTTTCATTAAGTTGTGGCTCCTGATGATCAGCAACGGGTGATAAATCATCACGATAAAGGGTGATGTCCAATTCACCAATTGGCACTTCTACTCCTTCAATATCTTTGATTCTCTCTTGCAGTCGTCTAGCAATTGGTACTCCTCTGGTTTTGATCCCAACAAGCATTAGTCCGTCTACACCTTTATTCCGTTCTAATATTTCGTGGGCAATTCTGGTCAGTGCTCTACTCATTGCCGCTGCATCAAGTACATTTGCTTTTTTATTCATCATAAAAACCTCACTTTAATTCCTGTATTTATACTTAGATCATTTGCGTTATATAGTATAAAAAAATCCTTATTCTCCGCGAGAGAATAAGGATTCTGGGCATACGTATAGCTATGCTAACCGTCTTCCTTTTCAGCCTCACGGGACTGTTTTAAAAGGTCTTTATGATACTGTTAATAGTATGACAAATCCGAGTTGTAAAGTCAATAACTTTTGCGAATATTTTCTAAAACTTGCTCGAATTTCGTCGGTAAAGGTGCTTCAAATTCCATTTGCTCATCTGTGACCGGATGGACAAACTTTAATTGATAGGCATGTAATGCTTGTCCTTCCACATCAATCGTCTTTCGTTGTCCATATTTCGGATCACCTACTAACGGGTAACCGATATATTTCATATGCACACGAATCTGGTGTGTTCTTCCAGTTTCTAACATACATTTCACAAAAGTGAATTTACCATGCAATCGTTCGATTACTTCAAAATGCGTCACAGCAGGTTTTCCTTTTTCAGTTACCGCCATGAGCTGTCGATTTTTTTCACTGCGGCCAACAGGGGCATCGATCGTACCGTAATCATGCGGTATATCACCATGCACTATCGCTTTATAAGACCGTTTCATCGTTTTCTCTTTTAATTGCTTTGCTAGTCGTTCATGTGCTTTATCATGCTTCGCAACGACTAATAATCCACTGGTGTCTTTGTCAATTCGATGTACAATACCAGGCCGTTTCACACCATTTATTCCGGACATATCATCACAGTGATACAACAAGGCATTTACTAATGTGTCTTCAAAATGCCCTGCTGCAGGATGAACAACCATCCCACTCTGTTTATTGATAACTAAAATATCCTGATCTTCATAGACAATATCGATCGGTATATTTTTAGGCTCCACATCAAGTGGCTTGGCAACAGGTACCATCCATTCGATTGTATCTCCATTTTGACATTTATAATTTTGTTTGACCACTTTATCATTTACAGACACTAAATCTTTCTCGAACCACATTTTTATTTGTGATCTGGAAAAGTCCTCGGTTACGTCGACAAGTAATTTATCAATTCTTGTGCCTGCTTCTTCATTTGTTACTTGATAAGAAAACTCACTCATTTTTTCGTGTTACTCCTTTTTTGATTCCGTTCATCAAAGAATGTGTAGATAAATATAAAAATGACACCAACTACTAATGCTGAATCAGCGATATTAAAGATCGGATAATCGTAACTGCCAATATAAACATCAAAAAAGTCGACTACCTCTTTCCGGAACAACCGATCAATAAAATTCCCAATCGCTCCGCCAAGTACGAACGCCAAGGCAATGCCCAGCCATTTGCTTTCTTTCGCAAATTTCTGGATATAGAAAATAATAAAGCCAATGACAATAATCGTTATAATATAAAAGAATCCCATTTGACCTTGCAAAATTCCCCATGCTGCCCCTGAATTTCGATGAGACGTTATGTAAAAAAAGGATTCAATTACCGTTAAGCGATCGCCGATTTCCATGTTTGCGACAACCAGATATTTGGTTACCTGATCAACTAATATAACTGCTAATGCTATAAGATATACTCGCCACATAATGTACCTCCGCTTATTCTCTTACATACCTTTCACATTATACCACTAATATCTCAAATGAAAAAGTGGCTTCGATATAACAGAAGTGCGTATGCTGAAAATCGAACAAACCAGATATAAAAAAACTCTGCAAGTTACCAATTAATACGAAGTTGAAGCAAACTGCGAAGTAAATACCGCTCAAAATGCTACCTCTTACATCAGTTGTGAAATATTAACATTAGCGTAGGCCAACCACGTAGACTCCCACGGGGATTGTGCAGGTGCTGAAGATCCACTTTGTGAAGCGATCTTCTTTACAAAGTTAGCTTCAGCCGTGCCCCGCAGGACGCGAAGTGATTGGCCGGAGCGGAATTTAAGCACAGTATATATGTCAATATGATCTCAAAGCTGATCATCACGTTCATTTTTTACGGTTATATACGAAGTTACTTCATAGTTTATAGATACAGTTCAATAGACAAAGCCGAACATAACACGAATGTTAGTTAAAAACATTTCGTGGGATGTTCGGCTATGATTTGACTAAAACACTTTTGCTCCAGCCTCCTAGCAGACGGATTACTCTGCTATGTCCTGATAATTTTCTTTTACAACTTGAGCGCAGCGTTGACAAAGTGTTGGGTGGTCAGGGTCTTCTCCTACTGTATCTGCTACAACCCAGCAGCGTTCACACGTTTCACCATCGTGTTTGTTAATGTGAACAGAAACATGGTCATATTGCTTACCCACTTCAAGTTGATCAACCACTTCAACATGTGAAACGATCAATAACTGATGTAAATAAGGGATTTCCTGCAATAATGTCGCAATTTCCTGGTTGTTTGCTTTTAGCGTTACCGCTGCCTCTAAAGATTTACCAATTGTTTTCTCTGCACGAGCTTCTTCTAAGGCTTTGAGAATATCATCTCGTACTTCCATGAATTGAGACCATTTAGCAGCCAAAACTTCTTGATCTGGTAATTCTTTAGGTTCTGGCATATCTGCTAACTGTGGTGAAGCAGCTTCCACTCCCGGAATGTATTGCCACACTTCTTCCATTGTATGGGTTAGAATCGGCGTCAACAGTTGAACAAGTGACGTAATGATTTCATGATAAACTGTTTGAATGCTACGTCTTCTATGATCATTTTCTGCTTCAATATATAAAATATCTTTGGCAAAATCTAGATAGAACGAGCTTAAATCAATCGTACAGAAGTGATGGATTGTTTGATAGACAGTAGAGAAATCATACGCATCATACGCTTTACGTGCTTTCTCGATCACTTGTTGCAAACGGTAGAGCATATAACGATCAATTTCTTCTAACTTCTCATCTGCGACTTTATCTTCTACATTGAAATCTGCTAAGTTACCTAAAAGGAAGCGGAACGTATTTCGAATTTTTCGATAGCCTTCTGCAGATTGTTTGATAATCTCATCAGAAATACGTACATCCGCCTGATAATCAACAGATGCTACCCATAAACGAAGGATATCTGCACCATATTGTTTCATAATTTTTGAAGGAACAACGACATTACCTACCGATTTACTCATCTTACGGCCTTGACCGTCTAGCGCAAAACCATGACTAATGACAGTTTCGTACGGTGATTTACCCGTTACAGCTACAGCTGTCGAGATCGATGAATTAAACCAGCCGCGATATTGGTCTGATCCTTCCAAATATACATCAGCAGGTCGCTGTAATTCTTCTCTTGATTCCAGTACCCCTTGATGGGAACTGCCAGAGTCGAACCAAACGTCCATAATGTCGGTTTCTTTGGTGAATTCACCATTTGGACTGTGTTCTGAGCTGAATCCAGCTGGAAGTAAATCTGTCGTGTCCCAATCAAACCAGATATTTGAACCATGCTCTTCAAATAATCCTGCTACATGCTCAATGGTTTCATCATTAATAATCGGCGTTTTATCCTCGCCATAGAAAACAGGAATTGGTACACCCCAAGTACGTTGTCTCGAAATACACCAATCTTCGCGATCGCGAACCATGTTAAATAATCTTGTTTCGCCCCATCCTGGCAACCAGTTAATTCGCTTGATTTCAGAGAGAATGTCTTCACGGAAATCTTTAATCGATGCAAACCACTGACTAGTCGCACGGAAAATTGTTGGTTTCTTCGTACGCCAATCATGAGGATAAGAATGTGTAATGAAATTCATCTTTAACAATGCGTTTGTTTCTTTTAGTTTTTCTGTTACTACTTTATTTGCTGCATCATAGAACAAGCCTTCGAAACCAGGCGCTTCTTCCGTAAAGTTACCTCTTTCATCAACCGGACAAAGTACATCCAAACCGTATTTTTTCCCGATGATAAAGTCATCTTCACCATGTCCAGGTGCTGTGTGGACAAGTCCTGTACCACTTTCTGTTGTAACGTGCTCTCCTAAAATTACTAATGATTCACGATCATAAAATGGATGCTGTGCCACAACATATTCCGCATCCTGACCTTTAAAAGATTTGACTACTTCTGCTTGCTGCCATTCTAATTGTTCTGTTACTTCTTCCAGTAAATCATGAGCAACGATATACTTCGATCCTGCTTCTTTTACCACTACATATTCTAAATTCGGATGAACAGAGATTGCTAAGTTCGCCGGAATCGTCCAAGGCGTTGTCGTCCAAATAACGAACTTCTCGTCACCATCCAGCAACTGTTTGCCATCCCTCACATCAAATGCCACATAAATCGATGCAGATCGTTTATCCTGATATTCGATTTCTGCTTCCGCTAATGCAGACTCGGAAGATGGAGACCAGTATACAGGTTTACGTCCTTTATAGATATAGCCTTTTTTCGCCATCTCGCCGAACACTTTAATTTGAGCCGCTTCATATGATTTATCCAGAGTGATATAAGGATTTTCCCAATCCCCTCTTACACCAAGCTGTTTAAATTGAGTACGTTGGTTATCAATTTGTTTTAACGCATATTCAGCACATTTCTGTCTAAATTCAGATACCGTCATTTTCTTACGGTTTACTTTTTTCTTAGCCAGCGCCTGTTCAATTGGCAATCCGTGTGTATCCCAGCCTGGAACATATGGTGCGTGAAAGCCGGCCATCGACTTATATTTCACGATAAAGTCTTTTAATACTTTATTTAACGCATGCCCCATGTGAATATCGCCATTAGCGTACGGAGGGCCATCATGGAGCATAAACAATGGTCTTCCTTCTGTACGTTGTTGTACTTGTTGATAGAGATGTTCGCTATCCCATTTTTCTTGCAGTTTCGGTTCTTTGTTCGGTAAATTACCACGCATTGGGAAATCTGTTTGCGGCATTTTTAACGTTTTTTTGTATTCCAATTTGCATCCTCCTATTTAATTTCTGTTGATAATCTCATTCACAATACTAAGTAATGTTACCTTTTTAGGTCCATTTTAATTGTCTCACAGGACCATAAAAAAACTCCTCATCCCAAAAAGGGACGAGGAGTTCTCGCGGTACCACCCTTATAGACAGCAAGATCTTTCGTACTGTCCACTCAGCAATTCGTAACGTGAATGATTCGTTTACACTTACTCTATTTCGGTGTAACTACTCATGGGTGATCTTCTATTAAAGGGCTAAATTAGGCTCCCACTATCCCTAAATCGCTACGTTAGCATACTTTAATATACTGTCCCAATCCTAGTATTTAACTAACATCATCAAAAGTTTGTAATAAGAATTATATGTAATAATTCTTATTTCGTCAAGGCTTAATAATGTGTTGACTCTTCTTGTGCGGATTCGTCTTCATCCTGATCGAAATCCATATCGAAGAGCCCGTCCCAATCTTTATTATCCAAAAGGTCAAGCTGAGCTTCTACTAACATTTTCAATCTTGTGCGAAAGACCTTGGCTTGCTTCTTTAATTCTTCCACTTCCAACGCGATAGATCTTGATTTATGTAGAGCCTCATTAATAATTCGATCGGCATTTTTCTCTGCTTCTTTTATAATTAATTTCGATTCTTTTTTGGCGTTTTCTTTTACTTCTTCCGCTGTTTCTTGTGCAACCAGAATGGATTTATTCAAGGTTGATTCAATATTTGAGAAATGACTCAGCTTCTCATTTAAATGATCGACTTTTTCATTCAGTTCCTTCTTTTCACGAATGACTGTCTCATAATCTTTAATGACTTGATCCAGAAATTCATTCACATCATCTTCATCATAACCGCGAAATCCTCTGGCGAACTCTTTGTTATGAATATCGAGCGGTGTTAAAGGCACATTGGCCACCTCCTAATAGATGTCTTTCTTTTATACATTATCTTATCATACTTTTTAGGCAAGTCAGCAAAATTTTCGCAAAAATTATAATAATTTCTCATAATTGATCCTAAATTTATCTTTTTTTGTCATTCCTTGTAGTTCTGCTATCCGTGATCTGCCTTTTCCTCTTACCGAAATCATATCGGCTTCTTCCAAAGTAAAAGCTGGCTGTTCGATCGTTTGAAAATTTACTTTGACAAAACCTTTCTTAATAAGTGTTAAAGCTTGTTGTCGAGACATCTGGTACATTTCTTTCATTAGCACATCTAAACGTAAGGATGCGCATGTAGCAGTGCGTGATTGCCACTGATCCTGACTAATCAGCCGATTTGATAACCCCACTCGTTCAAATTGAATTCCAGCCTTCTTAATTCCGGTAATGTTGGCAATTAAATAGGCAGATATATCTTCTGTAACGAGGATCTGTATGACATTATCATGTATCACAATGTCACCTATTTTTTTCCGTTTGATACCAGCAGACAAAAATGCACCAAGTACATCACGATGTTCAATGGATACGAATTTATCCGGAAAAGTCGCTTGCAGCAGCTCTAATTCAAAATCAATATCGGTGATTTCTTCATAGTATGGTGCCAGAATTGCTCTTTTACGTTCGGCATGATCCCAGCCTCCAGCAAACGAAAGCGATAATTCTTCATCATTTCCAATAATGGATTGAAGTATTCGTTGTTCACGAGGATGTAAAAAATCGATGAGTTTGCGCTGGTAACGAGTTGTAATTTCCTCCCGCCAAGATAAAACTTGATCTATGAACGGGTATTCTTCTTTTCTAAAATGTTGATAAAGGTCCATTTAATCACCTGTCGTCTATGTAATACTGGATTTAAAGCAGATTAAAAAATAAAAAGCCTAATCCGCGCATCGCAAATTGTAATACAAATAAAGCAACGATTGGCGAAATGTCAATCATGCCACCGATAGGAGGAATTATCTTGCGGAACGGCTCTAAATAAGGCTCAACGATGGAGCCGAGAAAATTACCGATAGAAGATTGTCGTGCTCCCGGAAACCAGGACATTAAAATATAAATAATGATCGCATACGTATAAAGCTGCATTGCGTAATATAATATCTCATATAACATATACATTGAATTGATTACCACCTTTGTTCTGGATCTACTTCCTCCATTATTTCAGTAATATTACCTGATATTTCAATATTTTCAGGTGTACATAAGAAGGTCTGTGAACCTAATTTTTTTATTTGACCAGATACAGCATATACTGTACCACTCATAAAATCAATAATTTGACGGGCCTGCTGATTATCTACTCGCTGCAGATTGATGACAACCGATCGCCGGTTTACAATATGATCGGCAATGTCTTGTACTTCATTATAGTTTCTAGGTTCACATAATACCATTTTCGTATTCTTTTGTACCGAAGATAAGCTGACGACATTTGTTTTATCCTCTTTGCGCTGACTTCTTCTCATTGGTTCTGCTTCTGCAGAAGATTCCTGTTCCAGCTCCTCTTCTACTATTTCATATTCTTCATCTTCGAGTCCGAAAAGATTACGAAATTTTCCTTTCATACTCATCGTTCATTCACCTCTATTCTTCATATGGTCCTACAAGGCTCGAACCAATACGTATATGGGTTGCTCCCTCTTCAACAGCGATCTGATAATCATTGCTCATGCCCATCGAAAGATAAGTACAGGGTGCATGACTGTGTCCTTTTTGTTTAATTTGATCACGGAGTTTTCTTAACGAACGAAAAATTTCCCTTAATTGATTGCGATCTTCCATATATGGTGCCATTGTCATTAAGCCGACTACTCTAATATTAGAATACCCTTCTAACGTTTCGATAAACGGTTCCACCTCAGCAGGTGACAGACCGTGCTTTGATTCTTCTCCACTAACGTTCACCTGAACGAAGCAATCAACAGGCTTGTCTGCTCGCTTATTAATTTCCTTTGCTAAAGACTTACGGTCCAAAGAATGAATATAATCTACTTTATCGACCACTTCTCTTACTTTTCTCGATTGAAGGGTTCCAATAAAATGCCAATTAGCTTTACTGCCGATCTGCTCATACTTCTCTAAAAAACCTTCGATTCGATTTTCACCAAAATGGCTGATCGTTGCTTCTAATGCTTCAAGGGCTCGTTCAACGGATACATATTTCGTCACCCCAATTATTGAGATGTCTTTTGGATGACGTCCTGTCTTTTCACATGCTTGATTGATTTGCTGGTTGATTGCTGCTAAGTTTTCTGCTACAGACATGATTATACTCCCTTCTCACTTTTAAGCTAGACCAATGAATCCGATCATCCGGCCTGTCGGATGCTTGTCACGTCGATGAGAATAAAAAAGGCTGTCATGCGACGTGCAATACGATGTTGTATATATATGAGCTGGTAATACGCCTGCCTCGATTAGTAATTGCTTGTTTAACTGCTTTAAATCCAATTGGTATTGACCATCCCAACCGTCGTAACAATTTTGATGAGCAGGTTCAATATGCTGAATGACATGATCATTGACTTCATAACAGGACGGACAAATACTTGGTCCTATTACTACTTCTATATCACTTGGATCAGCAGACAATTGTATCATCGCCTGGGTGGTTTTCTGTGCGATTTTGTTTACGGTCCCTTTCCATCCCGCATGTGAGATGGCAACAATTCCTTTTTTCCTGTCTGCGAAAAATAACGGCACACAGTCAGCAAACAGTGCAGCACAGACCATCTCATTCTCCATTGAAACTAAACCATCGGCATCTGGTATTGCCGTTTCCATGGAGTGACTCCCCTTACCTTTATCTCGTTGCTCTGCTATGTGCACTTTGTTTCCATGCACTTGTTCTGCTAATACCCAATGATCTAAAGGTACAGAAATAGCATTCGCAAGTAATTGTCGATTGTTCAAAACGTGCGTAGGATTGTCCTCAACATGAAATCCTAAATTGTTGCTATCATAAGGGGGTAAACTGACCCCACCTTCTTTTGTCGTAAAACCTGCTATGATCTTCTTATCACCATTTATCCATGGAGCTATCCAAACTATCGGCTCTTTTTCATCTCGTACAAAGGGTTCTGTCATCATACCCCTCCCTATTTTACCCCATTTTATCACATATTGTGCGATCATAACAGCGACAATGTCGTTTATTGCGAATATGCGGAAGAATCGTCATCTTTTGGCGAAGTCGTTATTGCAGAAAAGCTGCCATTCTTTTTAACCAGGATCACGTCATGACCAATTTTCATAACATGCTCCCAAGGGATAATGACTTCTCTTGACTCTCCAAAAACACCGAACATTTTTGTTTTAGTGGCTACGACCAGATTTGAAATGCTGCCTAAATCGATATTAATTTCAATATCTGTCAAATTGCCAAGCTTAGTACCATCTTCAATATAGACAATATCTTTTAATTGTAGTGACGATAATGTGATCATGAATACCTTTACCTCCTTTTTATCAATATATGTCTTATTAAAAAAAATATGGTGTTTATGACAATAAAAATAGTTCATCTTCTCAGATGAACTGCGCAACCTATTAAAGTATTCGTAAAAGAAAGGATGATAAAAGTGGGTAGAGATGAACATAAGAAAAAAGCTGGAAAGAATCGCTTAGCACAAACACCAAAGCAAGAAAAGATGGATGGTTTTGACGTCGAATTTTCCTCTGAATTAGCAGATGCGGAGGACAAAGAAGCACAAGCGCGTGGTAAACAGGCGGACAGTCGAGCGAAACACGCTAGACCATAATAGAAGATTGCCATTTCTGTTTAAATTTGATGATAACGAAAAAGCCGAATTTAACACGAAGTATTTATCCTCCGTGTTAAATTCGGCTATATCTGTTTTTGCTCTAGCCCTTCTTTTACTTACTCAAACATTTCTTTATTCATTTCTTTAATTGCGGCTTTTTCCAAACGTGAGACCTGTGCTTGCGAAATACCGATCTCTTCTGCGACTTCCATTTGTGTTTTTCCTTGGAAGAAGCGTTTATTTAAGATCATTTTCTCACGTTTATTCAGTCGGTGCATTCCTTCTTTGATAGATAAATTATTAATCCAATCATTATCTTTAATGGAATCATCACCAACTTGATCCATTACATAAATAGGATCTCCTCCATCGTTGAAAATCGGTTCAAACAATGAAACAGGGTCTTGAATGGCATCCAATGCAAATATTACGTCTGTCACAGGCACATCTAATTCATTCGCAATTTCCAGAGGAGAAGGATCCTTTGATGTCTTATTCAAAAGCTTTTCTCTTGCATGAAGTGCTTTATACGCAATATCCCGTAATGACCTGGATACCCTAATTGGATTGTTGTCACGGAGATACCGTCTAATTTCACCAATAATCATCGGAACAGCATAGGTGGAAAATTTCACGTTTTGACTTAAATCAAAATTATCAATAGATTTTAATAAGCCGATACATCCTACTTGAAACAGATCATCACCATACTCTCCACGATTATGGAAGCGTTGAATAACACTAAGTACTAACCTTAGATTGCCATTGACCAATTTTTCACGTGCTGATTGATCTCCATTTTGCATGGCTTTGAATAAAATTCTCATCTCTTCATTCTTTAGAACCGGTAATGTAGCTGTGTCTACCCCACATATTTCTACTTTGTGTCTTGTCATATCGTACCCTCCCAATTGGAGATCCTTCTCAAAAATCAGTATCACCAATCAGGAGGTTTTTATGCATCATCCATCATTTACCATGAAGAGAGATTTACACCATTTTATTAAACTCTTTTTGCAATCTTTTGATGATTTTTTTCTCCAATCTGGAAATATAGGACTGCGATATTCCAAGCATATCTGCTACATCTTTTTGTGTCATTTCTTCTTCTTTTTCCACAAGACCAAAACGCAATTCCATGATTTGTCGTTCACGTCCATTTAATTGATCTAATGCTTTTCGTAATAACGATTTATCTATACTTTGTTCTAAGTCTTTAAATGTCACATCTTCATCAGTACCAAGTACGTCTGACAACAGTAATTCATTGCCATCCCAATCAACGTTTAACGGTTCATCAAAAGAAACCTCTGTTTTTATTTTATTATTTTTCCTGAGGTACATAAGAATCTCATTTTCAATACATCTTGATGCGTATGTTGCTAGCTTGATTTTTTTCTCAGGATTAAATGTATTGATTGCTTTAATTAAACCAATTGTACCAATACTGATCAAATCCTCAATATTAATACCAGTATTTTCAAACTTTCTAGCAATATAAACAACAAGACGTAAATTTCGTTCAATCAGCATTGCTCGAGCTGCCTTGTCACCTACCGGAAGCCGATTAATTAATTCAAATTCTTCTTCCTTCGACAATGGTGGAGGTAATGCTTCGCTTCCCCCAATATAATAAATTTCATCTACTTTAAACCCTAGCTTCTTTAAAATTTTGTAAAAAATCATTTTATATTTTTGTTGCACGATTTGCATTCCTTCCACTCCTTATCGATATAATGTCACCCTGTCTGTTGAAATAATTTAGGGTGTAATAAACAATGATAACTGTCATCAGATACCAAATTCCCAAATTGAATTCCTATTAACACCTTTTTACTAGTCAGTTGAAGATCCTTCATATGTATGTTCAAAAGGTCGGGTTTAAATGCCAGCATAAAATCCTGATCGCCACTAACACCCTGAAATGGTAATAGTCTAAATCCTACATTTTGAAATTCATTACTTTCACCTCCTAGCAGTTGTTGATAGGAAGTTCGAAGCTGTGCAATTTGCGCCTCTGTATACCAATGCCTTAAGATTGTTTCATCTACAATAATCACAGGCGTTTGGGTAAAAGGATCAACTAAATGGTTCCCACTGTCCAAATAACCGATCGTTTCTATGCTTTTCTCTTTCCAGCCGATCGAGACAGTATAGTAAAATTCCTGTTCAAACTGTTGCATTTTGTGCTTGTCCATTCGGAATTTTGTGAAAATTAGAACAATAGGAAAACCAATTAATACAAATAGTGCATGTATTTGACCTGCCTCCACTCCTTGACTAGTCAAATTCCCTTCTTGATAAAATAAAAAATGAATGGCAAATAAGCCACCGCCTATTGAAAAAGTCATAAAATAAAATGTACATAATAACTTTAAATAGACAGCAACATTTCGGAATCCAAACGCCATGCATACCATCAGCATGGAGTGAATAACTTTGAAATACCAAGCATCTATCGGGAATGTTGGAGCAATGAAAGATAACGGTACAATAATGGATCCAAATAAGCTCGCAAGTAAAAGGCGATACCATTTGCTCATGTTTCTGGTGATGGACTGGGTCAGCAAAAGGATCATCCAGTCAATCATAATATTGATAAGCCAAATGACTTCGATATAAACTGTCACCATGTCCTCCCTTTCCCAACAAACTTAACAAGCATTTCTTGTCTACTAAGTATAAAGAAAGAAAGGAAAGAAGTCTGTCACAGTTTGTATGCAAAAATCATCTAGTTTTAAGAAAATTTGATTGAAATTGTTGAATGAATGAATTAGCGGGAGGGTAGTTAGATCGCAACATGCCTTGATCAAGGCACTAAGTGTGAAACCGGCTAACTCAAGAAGTATGTCGATGCTAAATGAGGAAAACTTTCAATGAAGCTTGCAGCAGAAGTATAACAAAATGATTGCACGAACAGATAGGGTATTATGATCACCGCAAAATTCAAAAATTCTTCAGATCAGAACCACTCACAGTCCTATCAAAATTACATAATACGGATTATGTAAAGTGAAACTTTATGATGATGTGGTAATTTTGATAGTTAATATATGCGTAGCAAAGCTCAGGAAATATGCTCCGCGTTCTGTGGGGCAAGGCTTTACCTAGGCTATTACTTGCACTGCTTCTTTGCTGCCTTGTGCCGAGGAAGTCCACTTCGAAGCGATACTTGTAGACACAAGCACAAACAAAGTGGATCTTTAGCCTTGCCCGCAGGACGCGAAGTGGTTGTCCGGAGCGTTATCATAGCACTTTAAACATGCCAAAATGACCTCTACGCTGACATAATCCGTATTATCGACAGCAAAACATTTCCTTTATTCATAACGACATTCAATGCTTTGTGATGGTGTTTAAAAAATTGTTGATAAAAAAAGCTGCCAAGGATGGCAGCTTTTTAGATTATCTTCTTCTGTTACGATTTCTTAAGAATGTTGGAATATCCAACGTGTCTTCTTCTTGCTTTGGTCTTGATGCAGAAGATGTTGGTGTTGGCTCTTGTTGTGCTTTTTCTGGTTGTGGCTGTTGTTTTGGTTGTTGTTTTTCTCTTTTTTGAGGACCGGATTGTAATACGGATCTAGGTTTGTTTTGTGCATTTTTAATTTGTGTTTCATCAAATCCAGTTGCAATAACCGTTACAACAATCTCGTCTTTTAAATCTTCGTTAATAACAGAACCAAAAATAACATTTACTTCCTGATCTGCGGCAGATGTCACGATATCAGCAGCCTCTTGTACTTCATAAAGGCTTAAATTAGCTCCGCCAGTAATATTCATTAGAACGCCATGTGCCCCATCAATTGATGTTTCAAGCAATGGAGAAGAGATGGCCTTCTTTGCAGCTTCAGCAGCTCGGCTCTCACCAGTCGCGATACCGATACCCATTAATGCTGAACCTTTATCAGCCATAATGGTTTTCACATCTGCAAAGTCAACGTTAATTAAACCGGGTGTTGCAATTAAATCAGAGATACCTTGTACCCCTTGACGCAATACATTATCAGCTTCACGGAAAGCTTCTAACATCGGCGTGTTTTTGTCAATAATTTCTAACAATCGATCGTTCGGAATAACGATTAATGTATCTACACTGCTTTTTAATCCATCGATTCCTGAAACTGCCTGTGTAGCACGTTTTCTACCTTCAAAGGTAAATGGACGAGTAACAACCCCTACAGTTAACGCTCCTAGCTCTTTTGCTACAGAAGCGATGACTGGTGCAGCACCTGTTCCGGTACCACCACCCATACCTGCAGTAACAAATACCATATCTGAACCTTTTAAGATTTCTTCAATCTGTTCTTTGCTTTCTTCTGCTGCTTTTCTTCCTACTTCTGGATTGGCACCTGCACCTAATCCTCTCGTTAATTTCGTTCCAATTTGCATTTTTACTTCAGCTTTTGACAAGTTCAGTGCCTGTGCGTCGGTGTTTACCGCAATAAATTCCACACCTTGTACACCATGTTCTATCATTCGGTTCACAGCGTTGCTCCCGCCACCGCCGACACCGATTACTTTTATCGTAGCTAGCTGATCCATATTCGTATCAAAGTCTAACATGCCATTTCCTCCTATTTTGCAAGATTAATAGTCTGTATGTTTCCACGTGTGAAAAGATAGTCCTTCTTAATCAAAGAAATATTTGAAAAAGTTTGCTAATTTAGGCTCTTTCTTCTCTTTTGGCTGTCTTTGTTTCTGAGGTTTTGCCTGTGCCCGGTTCGGTTTTTCTTTTTGAACAGGTTTCTCTACCATTTCTTGTTCTGTTACTGCATTTGAAAACTGTTTCCCTTGTATTTTCGCATTCTTGTAGGCAAATTTCAAGATACCAATTCCGGCTGTAAATTGAGGCTCTCGAACCCCTATATAATCCGGTATCGCAATTCTGACATTACTTTGGTAAATATCCTGTGCTAATTCAGCTGTACCAGGCATACTCATAGTCCCGCCTGTAAGTACTAAACCACCCGGAATCTCATCATATCCCATTTTTTGTATTTCTCGAGCACTATATACCAGAATTTCTTCTAATCTAGCTTCAATGATTTCGGCTAAATCTACTTGATTATATGTTTGTCTTTGATTACTGCCAATAATATTGACATCAAAGATTTCCTCCTCATTCGCATCTTGGAAAAATGCATGTCCATGATCAAGTTTAATATCCTCTGCTTCTTCTGAGGTGGTCCGTAAGCCGATTGATAAATCTTTCGATATATTGTATCCGCCAAGTGGTATGACACTCGTAGCAGCTAATCCATCGTCTTCAAATACCGAAACGGTCGTACTTCCACCGCCGATGTCCAACAAGGCAACGCCTAAACTTTTTTCATCTTGTGATAATGCCACTTCACCCGTTGCCAAAGGCTGTAAGCAAATATCCATAATTTTTAAACCAGCTTTTTCAACACACTTCAAAATATTATGCAACATGGTTTTGGAGCAAGTAATAATAGTGCCTTCCATTTCCAAGCGTACACCAATCATTCCCCTAGGATCACGTATCTCGTCAAGCCCGTCCACAATGAATTGTTTCGGAATAACATCGACAATTTCGCGCTCTGGCGGAATGGACATAACTTGTGCCGCATCCATAACCCGATATATATCTTCTTCTGCAATTTCTTTACTGTCACTGGAAACTGCTACAACACCATGGCATCTTTGTAATTGAACATGATTACCATTAATGCCTACAATTACTTGATCAATATGTATATCTACCATACGCTCCGCCTGTTCGACTGCTGCACGGATTGAATGTACAGTTTCGTCTATGTCTACTATAGCTCCTTTTTTCATACCTAGTGACTTGGCTGTTCCTACACCAATTACGTTAAGTGAATCTCCAACAATCTCTCCGATAATCACTTTTATTTTTGATGTACCTATATCCAAGCTGACTAGAATTTCACCGTTATCCATAAGGCACCTCCTAATTCTATGCATTAAACTACGTATCTCTTCATATAATAAACTGTATTAAACACTATTATAATAAAAAAAACAACAATTTTACACGTATAAGTGCAAATTTAGCAGAAAAAATTCATTCCTTTTCTTTTGCATGCTTTTTTTGTTGTTTATATTCATCATATTTGTTGAGTAACAACCGGCGAATGATGGCCAAATTTTGAAACAATCGAACACCAAATGCAAATATAGCAGCTAGATAAAGATCGATTCCCAGCTGTACTCCTATAAAGGCAAGAAAAGCTGCCAGTGAGACATTGAAGAAAAAACCGGTAATGAAAACTTGCTGATCAAACTTCCGATCTAATTGCGCTCTAATTCCTCCAAATAAGGTGTCTAAGGCAGCCAATACAGCGATCGATAAATAATTTGAATATGCTTGAGGTATGGACACATTCGTCATAAAGCCCAATATTAAGCCAATTATTAAAAACAGTGCCGGTAGCCACATTACTTTTCATCCTCTTTCGTTACATCCGTGTCCTTAAGTTCGTCAACATTTAATGGACCATCGTATTTTGTTATCGTGATTGCATCTTTTTCCATCATTTTGATTGTAACATTTTCTAAAGCAAAATAGTCTGCAATTTCACTGACTTCAACGTGATCAATCACACTATCAGGTTCATTTGTCAGGAAATTGATTTGTACAGGCAGATCTCCAATCGATGTATTGTTTACATAGACATCGCCATTTACGTCCCTGATCGGGGTTAGACTGATAATCCTCTGGTCTTCAATGGCTATTTCTTTAACACCTGCTGCATTCAGTTCATTAATCAACAATTGAATCAATTCCGCATTTAATTCTGGGTATTCCTGATATTCTTCATCTAAAAACATGGGCTCTAATGTAATTTGAACACCTTTTCCTTCCACTTCAGTTAAACCAGCTTTCTTACGTAGATCACTAATTGAATCTTTCAATGACTCAATCTGCTGAAGCTGTGTTTGTTCTCCATAATCACTTAGAATATTTTGTGCTTCCGCGATTTCCTGATAAAGGTTTTGTTGCGTTATTTGTTCTTCTTGTATGGCTGTGCGAATTTCCCAACTGTCTCTTGTATCGCGCTCTGCTGGTTGCTGGTGGGTGTTAAATAGTATGGCAACCATAAAACCGATAAGCAAACAAATAAAACTGATGGTTACATATTGTTTGGAAAATAACTTCTTCATCATGTTCATATATCCTTCGCTTGCATTTCAATATCAGATTTTTTCTCAATCGTTACTTCGATATTATCTTGGACCAGTTGATCTATTACTCCGTTTTTTAAGTTTAGACTAACATCTAAAATGTCTTGATCACCTATAGCTGAAATAACGAATGGTGCGGGATAAGCATTACCATCAACAGAAATCACCGGGCCAATACACGTGATATAACTGTTGCGGTATATCCGCTGACCATTTATGGAAACAGCTTTTGCACCAGCACTAAACAGTTCGTTTACGGTTTGGTGAATGTGTCTGTCATGGACAATATATTGATTCGCGTGATCCTCACTAGGAATATAGCTGGCGTCCTTTAATGTCACCATAATACCATTCCCTTTCACAGCCAGCTCACCAGTTAATTTTTGCAGGGTGGTTTTCGTTTCAACCAACTGTTTTAAATCATCCGTGCTTTCCCCTAAATCCTGTTCCATTTCCTTCACTGCCTGCCTTGTTTGATAGAGTTCTGTCCGAAGTTGTTTATTCGATTCTTCCATTTCTATTAATTGCTTGCGATAGTAATAATCTCTTTCCCAATCATGATCATTCACTTGAACAATCTCTGCGGATGACTTGGTTTGCTGATAACTAAATGTAATCAGAAATCCTAATACTAAAAAAACGAATGCAAATATTACTGGATTACTCTTCATTATCCTCTATTTCTTCCTCCTCTTTCTTTTCGACCTTATAAGGAGTAAATACTGCCCCACTCTGGTCAATCTTAATTACGCCTTCTTTCTCTGGATCCAGCTGGCTGACGATCGATGGATAACTTTCTAAATTAGAGGATAAGTTTCGGATAGAAGACTCTACTTCCTGACCATCTGTCATATAAAGTTTAATTTTATACGGGTTCGAATCAGAAGGTACCCAATTCACTTCAGAAATTAACACCGCAACATAAGGAGAGGTGTTTGCTAATTCCTCCGATATTTCCTGCAAATAATGATCATCTGTAAATCCTTTTAGAACTGGTACATCACCTTTAATATCAGACCACTCTACCGAATCTAACAAATCACCGTTTTCTAACAAAGGATAAAGGTTGTCCTCCATCAGTGCATAAGCGACATGATTTAATTCTTTCACATTCATCACAATGGTATTTGGAAAGGACTTGGACACTTCCACTGATTTAATTTGTGGATGTGTAATAATATTTTCTTCTAGTTCTTTTGTATGTACTCCCCAAAAATTAGCATTGTCCTCTATATCACTCTGATTAATAATCACATCCTCATCAATCCATTGTGTCCCTTTAACTGTAATATGTTTCACATTACTCATAGGAGATTGAAGATAAATAACGATAAAAATTAATAGAAAAAAGACAAGCAAATAAAAAATTAATTTTCTATTTGCTCTTTTACGACGGTCCTGTTTCAATTTTGGAATACGATCTTCAATCGAAACGACTCTTTTTTGTCCCATATATATACTTCCTTTACTTTTAAATCAATATACTGCCAAATATATACTTGCTTTGTTCTATTATAGCACACACTACCCCATTAGAGCATCATCCAAATAGACCATGTTTACTGGCGATATTTACTAATGTTAATTAATATGCCAACTGAACATAGTGTAAGGGTTAAAGAGGATCCTCCATAGCTTAAAAAAGGTAAGGTAATACCTGTAACAGGGATCAGGCCAATAACTACACTGATGTTAATCATTACCTGGATCGCGATCATTCCTACAATACCAATGGCAAGCAATCTCGCAAATAAATCAGGAGCATGAATAGCAACTAATATACCTCGCCAAATGAACAAAAAGAACAATAAAATAACAAAACTTGCACCAAGAAAACCTAATTCTTCTGCAATAATAGCGAATATAAAATCATTGTGCGGTTCTGGTAAATAAAAATATTTTTGCAGGCTGTTTCCAAAACCTACTCCCAGTAATCCACCTGGCCCAATCGCATAGAGTGACTGAATAATTTGAAATCCTGTTCCAAGCGGGTCTTCCCACGGATCAAGAAATGCAGTAATTCGGTTAACTCGATACGGAGCAGAGATAATCAGCAGCATAAAGCCAATAAAGCCAAAGCCAGCTAAAAAAACAAAGTGAATGATTCTCGCCCCTACTACAAAGATTAACAGAAAGCATGTCAACAGAAAAACCATACCTGTCCCAAGATCCGGCTGAAGCATAATAATCAAAAATATCAACATCGACAAAGCTAGTGGTGGCACGAACCCTTTCTTAAATTCAGTAATTTTATCTTGATGATTGACCAAATAACCACTTAAAAACATAATCATGCCAAGCTTGATAAACTCTGCTGGCTGGATACTAAATGCTCCTACACCAATCCAGCTTCTTGCTCCCCCTCTAACCATTCCAACCCCAGGAATAAGGACTGCAACCAGAAGAATAAAGCAGCCGATAAAAATCCACTTACGGTATTTAATCCATTGAAAATAAGGGATCTGTGAAACAAACCACATCGCAGCAATCCCTACACCGGCAAATAACAGCTGCCTTTTCAAAAAATAATACGTGTCATCAAATTTATACTCTGCCCAGATCGAGGAGGCACTATATACCATAATCGTGCCTACTGCAAGTATCAATAAAATAAAGAAGATTAATAGATAATCCGGTTTTTGGTGTTTCACCATTGTTTGCACAAAAAAACCCCCAAATTCGTTTAGAATTAGGGGCTATTGCGTGATACGTGCTGATTATAATAGACAAGCCCCTATTATAACTTATGCACAGAATCGATAAACATGTTGCCTCTTTCCTCAAAGGTTTTATATTGATCCCAACTCGCACATGCCGGAGATAAGAGAATAACATCACCTTTTGCCGAAAGTTGATAGGCTTGTTGAACGGCTTCTTCCATCGTTGCTACGGTTTGAATTTGTTCCACTTCTGCTGCCTTACCTGCTCGAGTTAACTTCTCACTCGTCTCTCCGAACAAAATCATTCCCTTGACATTGGACATGTGTGGAATTAGTTCATCGAATTCATTCCCGCGGTCAAGTCCTCCTGCCAATAGAATAACAGGCTGATTGAATGCATTTAAGGCTTTCGTAGTTGCTAATATATTGGTAGCTTTCGAATCGTTATAACAAAGCCTTCCGTTTACTTCTTCAACAAATTCCAAGCGGTGCGATACGCCTGTAAAACTACCAAGTACTGCTTGTATAGTAAGATTAGAGATTCCTTCAATCTTAGCAACTGCCACTGCAGCCAGAATATTCTCTAGGTTGTGTGCGCCTACTAAAGCAATAGCATCAAGATCAATGACTTTCTCTTGCTTGAAATAAATTACATCATCTTTGCAATAAGCTCCCGTTGTGACATGCGCTTCACGACTGAATGGCACAAGTGTGGAGGAAGCGGGTTTGACCATCTGCTTGATACGTGGATCATCAGCATTATATACGAGATAATCCTGCTCCGTTTGATTTTTAAAAATAGTTGCTTTCGCATTTTGATAATGTTCGATCGTATGATGATAATCGAGATGTGCTTCAAACAGATTAAGTAATACAGCAATTCTCGGTTTGAATCGGTCGACGCCTAATAACTGAAACGACGACAATTCAATGATCATCGATTCATTCTCCTTCATGCCTTCTGCAACTTCTGAAGCAACATGGCCAATATTTCCAGCAAGTGCAGCCGGGAATTCTTCCCGTTTAAACATCTCATAGATCAATGTTGTAGTAGTGGTCTTTCCATTGGATCCTGTAATACCTACAACTTGATCAATACCAAAATAAGCAATTAGTTCAATTTCAGTCAATACCGGCAAACCTTTTTGCAACGCTGTTTTGATTAGAATATTTTCATAAGGAATGCCAGGGTTTTTGATCACAGCATCAACATCGTCTAATAAAGATAGTGGGTGTTCCCCTACGATTACTTGTATGCCAAGATCTCTAATTTGCTTGACATTTTTATCCTCTTCCGGCGTTTTCAAATCATTGACGATGACACCAATGCCATTGCGGTGTAATAATTTTGCTACAGCTGTTCCGCTTTTTGCCAGCCCTAATATTAATACTTTTTGATAAGGAAATGCTTTTAACTCATTCATGCTGATAACACCTCAATGTAAATGCCTAGTATCGCAAACAGTATACCAACTGCCCAGAAAGTCGTAACGACACGCCATTCTGACCAGCCTTTTAGTTCATAATGGTGATGAAGTGGACTCATCAGGAAGATTCGCTTCCCTCTCGTTTTGAATGATATAACCTGAATAATAACGGATAATGTTTCTAAAACAAAGACACCACCAATAATGACAAGTAAAATTTCCATTTTCAATAAGATGGCGATCGCCGCAATAGCACCACCTAATGCTAAGGAGCCTGTATCACCCATAAATACTTTAGCGGGATGCGCATTAAATACTAGAAAACCTAACAGAGCCCCAACAACAGCAAGACTGAATAGCGTAATCGTTAAATCAGGAATTCCGTACCAAGCTAAAATAGCAAAAGCGCCAAATGCAATTGCAGCAGTTCCTGCTAATAATCCATCTAATCCATCAGTCAAGTTGACAGCGTTAGAAGCCCCTACCAGCATGACCACAATAAAAATGGGATAGAACCAGCCGAGTTCGAGCGACATTTCCGTCCCTGGCACCGAAATCGTAGTGGCAAAATCTTCTTTTAATAATACGATATAAAAAATGACTGAAATGACAAGCTGACCTAGTAGTTTCTGTTTGGATGTTAATCCTAAGTTACGTTTTAAAACAACTTTAATAAAATCATCCAGGAAGCCTAACAGACCAAATCCGATTAATACTAATAATAATAAGAAAATTTCATAACCGAGCACACCATTGTTCACGCGAAGTACAACGAAAACAGTCGTAATCGTAATACTTAAAATAATCATCACGCCACCCATTGTTGGTGTTCCAGACTTCTTCTGGTGTGATTTTGGTCCTTCCTCTCTGATACTTTGACCAAATTTCAATCTGCGCAGAAAAGGGATCAATATCGGGGATAGCAGAACAGTGATCAAAAATGCGATCGCTACTGTAATTAAAAATGTATATTCATTCATCCATGTTCTCTCCAATCTTCTATCCAGCTGTTACGTTTATTACTCGCTTAAATATTTTTTTGCAACTTGCTCATCGTCAAAATCTAATACTTGGTCACCGACGATCTGATAAGTCTCATGTCCTTTACCTGCAATAAGTACAACATCTTTATCATTGGCTTGCTCGATAGCCTGTTTAATCGCTGTTTCTCTATCAGGAACAATTTGATAATTCTCATAGGACAGATTATCTACCATATCTTCAAGAATAGCCTGAGGTGACTCAGATCGTGGATTATCCGCAGTAAAAATCGCATTATCTGCGTATTTACATGCCACTTCAGCCATCAGGGGTCTCTTTCTTCTATCGCGGTCCCCACCACAGCCAACCACTACATGAATCGTTCCTTCACAAAAACATTTAATGGTCGTCAATACATTCTCAAGTGAATCAGGGGTATGAGCATAATCTACGATTACACCGAAGTCTCCACTGTGTTCCACCGGTTGAAAACGCCCTTTCACACCTGAAGTAGCATTTAACACAGCTTGTATCGTAGTTAACTCAATTCCCGCTGCATAACTCGCCGCTGCTGCAGCTAATAAATTGTAAACACTAAACATACCCATCAGCTTACTTTCAATTAGCACATCACCTTCCGGGGTCTTCAAGGTAAAGGAAACACCACTAGCCATCAATTTTACATTGACAGCTTGAAAAGTGGCATTATGCTTTACTCCATACGTTAATACCGGTTGAGCTGTTGCTTTTTTCAAGAAAGTGGCGTTGGCATCATCTTCATTGATAATAGCATACTTGGGCTGCTTTTCATCAAATGTATTACCTAATTGTGAGAATAATAAACTTTTGGCATGCAAATAGCTTTCCATTGACTCGTGATAATCAAGGTGATCCTGACTTAAATTAGTGAAAACGGCTATGTTAAAATCTACGCCATGAACCCTTCCTAAGTCAAGTGCATGTGACGAAACTTCCATTGTACACACATCAATCGCTTGATCGACCATTTTTTGAAAGCTGTTTTGCAAAAATAACGCATCTGGCGTCGTATTTTTCACTTCATATACCGTCTTATCAATTGTCATCTTAATCGTACCAATTAGCGCTGTTTTCTTTGTAGCCTGTTGCTGAATTTGATCAATGATATGTGTAACGGATGTTTTTCCATTTGTTCCTGTTACACCGATGACGTTCATGCGCTTAGAAGGTTGTTGATAGAACGTATTCGCTAATTGAGCTAGCGCTCTGGATGTATCCGGCACGATCACTACTGGTACGGAAACATTTAATTCTCTTTCTGCTACAATCAACTTTGCACCACTTTCTACAGCCGCCGCTGCATACTCATGTCCATCATTGGTATAGCCTTTTATACAAACAAATAATGCATTTGTTTTGATTTGTCTGTTGTCCATCTCAATTTGTTCGATTTCAATTGATTCTATATTGTTCGTGCAAGTATAGTCTGGTAAGACATTGATTAATTGTTTGGCATTCATTGTGTCACCTTTTCTTTTTCTTTTTATCCTTTACAACTATATTATTATAGCAGAGAGACATGTTCTTTACGATCAATCTTTTTAACTATTTATTTCCTAAAACAATGCGAATCTTACTTCCTTCTTCTACTTTTTCTCCTGCTTCAGGTGATTGATCAATAATATAGTCCCCTTCACCGACAGCATCCACTTCAAGAGAAAGTAGAGATTTTTGCAGTTCACTTTTCTTCAATCCGACTAAATCAGGGATCTCCACTGGTGATGATTCCGGCCATTGGTATTCCTTTTCAATACCTTCTTTTTGTTTCTCGACACCTAACGCACGTAAGCTGTCATCGATAATTGTTCCAACTATTGGTGCTGCCACTACGCCTCCAAATTGGACTGTATCCTTAGGGTTATCGACCGCTACATACACTACAATTTCCGGATCATTTGCTGGTGCAAAGCCAATGAATGAAACAATATGATTATTCTCCATATACTGACCATTTTCACCGACTTTTTGTGCTGTACCTGTCTTCCCACCAACTCGATAGCCTTCCACATAGGCACTGCGCCCAGTACCTTGTGCAACTACAGATTCGAGTGCTTCTCTTACCTTTTTGGACGTTTCAGATGAAATAACGCGATTCTTCAACACTGGTTCCGATTCTTTTACCGATTCACCAGTTACCGGGTCAAGAAACGCCTTTGCTACATATGGTTCATATAAATAACCGCCATTAACAGCCGCAGATACCGCCATTACTTGCTGAATCGGTGTCACCGAAACCCCTTGACCAAAAGCTGTGGTCGCTAATTCTACTGGGCCCACATTATCTATATCAAACAAAATCCCGGATGCCTCTCCTTGGAGATCTATACCTGTTTTTTCTCCGAAACCGAATTGATCAATGTAAGAAAATAAACGTTCTTTTCCTAACTTTTGCCCCATCACGATGAATCCCGGGTTACAGGAGTTCTGGACAACTTCTAAGAAGGTTTGCTCACCATGACCACCACTTTTCCAGCAATGAAGATGAGTACCACCTACTTCAATATCTCCGTCATCATGATAATGGTCATTTTCCAAATCGACAAGGTTTTCTTCCAGTGCCGCTGCTAGTGTAATAATCTTAAAGGTGGAACCAGGCTCATACGTACTCCAAATCGGCAAGTTTCGATTATAAACATCTGCACTGATTTCTTGATAATTTGCCGGGTCAAATGTTGGTCTAGAAGACATACCTAAAATACTGCCATCCTTCGGATTTACAGCAATAGCAATCGCACCATCCGGATTATATTTTTCTTCTGCAATATCCAGCTCACGTTCAATAATTGTTTGCACGCGACTATCAATCGTTAATTGCAGATCATAACCATCCGTAGGCGGCTTATATTTATCGGCCATCTTAGTCATTCGTTTTCCCTTCGCATCACTATAAAAAGAAAGACTGCCTTCTGTTCCACTCAACATATCATCATATGTTAACTCTAAACCAGTTAAACCTTGATTATCAATACCACTAAACCCTAGTACATGTGATAAATAGGCGCCATTGGGATAATGCCTGATCGAATCTTCAGCCACATATACCCCTTCTAAATCTAATGTCTGAACAGCGGTTGCCTTTTCTTCTGATATCTTTCGCCCTTCCGGCTTTAAGATAACGATACGTTCATTTTGTTGGACAGCAGCTAGTACATCTTCACTGGACATGTCGAGTACTTTGGCCAAAGCTTGTGCTGTGCGGTCAGGATCCGTTATCTGTCTTGGCACAAGCATTACAGTTGGTGCAGATACATTTTCTGCCAACACTTCTTCGTTTCTATCAACTATTTTTCCTCGCTCTGGTTCGAATACGATATCTCTGCTCCATAATTCATCAGCCTGAGCAATTAAGAAATCAGACCAGATAAATTGGACATACCCTAATCTGCCTAGGATAATTCCCATTATCACAAATACAATAAGAAACACAGCGACTATTCGGCGTTGTACCATAATATTGGTTACTCGTTTCATGACATTACTCCTTTATACGCAAGAAACTGTTTGTCCCAATATATGATTTTAAACGGATGAATAGAACACTGTGTCTGTTGTTACTCTTCTTCGCTTGTCTCTTCCGATTCGTTCGATGCTTGTGGCTGTTCAAGTTCAACCATCACATAATCTCCTTCATTTAATGCAGCACCTTTTTCAATACTTTGCTTGGTGACATAGCCGTCACCAACCCATTCCACATCTAAATCCAGGAAGTCCCTGAATGCCAATACTTCTCTAAAAGCCCAATCTGTCATATCCGGCATTGTTAAGTTATCGGTAGCGACAAAAACAGTCTGTCTCGATGTTAGTTTCGTCCCTGGTTTGAGGTTGACTTTCGTAACTTTCTCACCATCACCTATCACAATTGGATCGATACCTAACTCTTTCAGCTTCGACACATAGTTTTCTGTACTGCTGCCATCCCACTCGGGCATCTCTACTACTTTAACTGGTTCAGAAGCTTCTTTATCCGGTGCAATGTTTAAGTATTTTAAACTATTTTCCATCACATTTTTAAATACGAAGGAAACAGGTGCTGAACCTGACTCTGTATCTTTCAGCTTCGGCTCTTTGACCGAAACATACATAATCAGCTCTGGATCATCAGCTGGTGCCATCCCTAAGAACGAAAAGATGTAGCCTTCTCTTCCTGTTTTATACTTGCCTGTCTCTGAGTCTACAAAATTAGCGGTTCCTGTTTTTCCAGCAACAGTATAATCACTTAGATTATAAATATTATGTCCAGTCCCTTTCTCAGAAGTAATGACTGTCTCCAATACGTCCAATGTCTGTTGTGCTGTATCTGCTGAGATAGGCTGCCCTACCATTTCCGGTTCATTTTGAGAAATTACTTCCTTGGTATCATGATCAACGGTCTTATCAATGATATATGGTTTTAGCATTTTACCATCGTTGGCAATGGCGGTAGCTGCCTTCATTAGTTGGATTGGCGTTACAGTAGTACCTTGTCCAAAGGCGGTTGTCACTTTTTCATCCACCCAATTATATAAAATCGTACCTGGTACTTCGCCTGGTAAATCGATGCCTGTTTTTTGATCAAAATCAAACGCGTTTAGATACTCCAGGAATCGCTCGTGTCCAATTTTTTCGTAGGCTAACTTCGCTGCCGCTACGTTGGAAGAACGTTGTATACCTTCTAGATAACTGATCTCTCCCCAACCACGTCGACCATTATGATCACCAATTGTTTGTGCTTTTTCATTTGCTTTGTATGTTCCCGACATATACGTATCGTTCGGGTTCCAAACCCCTTCTTCAATTGCAGACGCTAGTGTGAACACCTTCATTGTCGATCCTGGTTCAATTGGTGTGGCAATGACATCATTATACCAGTTGCCCACATCCCCGAGATCATTCGGATTGTATGTTGGTCTGTTACTCATTGCCATCACTTCACCCGTCTTAGCATTCATCACAACGGCTGTCATTCGTGATGGTTCATATTCTTCCTCTACTTGGGACATAGCATCCTCGAGCAATGTTTGCACCTTCTGATCAAGTGTTAAATAGACATCATCACCATTTTCAGGCTGATTAATGACTTCTTTTGGGTTTAATAGTTTCATATTGAAATTGTCACGTTGATACGATATCGACCCGTCTTTTCCTGTTAAACTATCATTCATTAACCCTTCGATTCCGTTTATACCGACAATCTGGTCTTCCTTCTTATCCGTCAATCCAATAGTATGGGAAGCAAATACACCATTTGGATAGTAACGGATCGGTTCTTCAATAAAATTGAGCCCTGGAAGCTCTAATGCTTCGATCTCTTCTTTTTGCTCTTGATTAAGTTCTCTGGCTTGCTGACCAAATTCCACTTGAAACATGTCATTTTCCACACCGCTGTTTAATCGGTCTTTGATATCCTGCTCATCCATTTCTAAAATGGGAGCAAGCTTTTCGGCAGTTTTATCTATATCCTTCACATGTCTGGGTTTTGTCGGACTTGTTGTATAGCTTTCATCGACAATCGCATATAACCGGTAGACAACATGTTCCTGCGCCAAAGCCATACCATTTCGGTCATAGATTGTACCACGTTTCGCCGGAATACTATACTGATTAGTCCTTTTTTCATCAGCAAGTTCCTGAATCGACACGCCGCTCACTTCACCAGCAATTTCGATATATAAAAACCTGCCTGCAATAATAAGAAACAGCAATGAAAAAATGATCATCCATACGGTTGGCATGATTTTTGTTATTCTACTTTTCATTTAAAAACACCTAATCTGTCACTTCACTTGCTTGCTTTACTTGTGTGTTTTGTACTTTTAGACCATGTTCTTTTGCGTTTGCGATGATGCGCTCTGGTTGGCTTAACTCTTTCACTTTATACGTTAAGTTGGCATTATGTACGCTTTGCTCTTCGATCTGTGTATTGAGAGTATCAATATTTCGATTTAATTGATCAAGAGAAGAACTATAAGTAACAATGTAAGTAGAAAAGCTAAGAGTGATGGCGGCAAACAAAATATACATAAACTTTTCTCCACGCGTTACCCAACGCTTCTGTACTTTTACCTTCTTTCTTACAACATTCGGTTGTTGAACCGGATGTTGTACTTGTTCTTGCGAATGAAAGACTCTTGCGTGTTGACTACTCATCGTTTTTCCACCCTTCTAATGATAATTTTCTTCTTTATCTTCTTTTACTTTTTCAACTATTCGGAGTTTCGCTGATCTCGAACGTCTGTTTTCATCCAATTCCTCTTGTGAAGGCAATAAAGGTTTCCGATTTACCAGTTTAAATGCTGGCTGGAATTCCTCAGGTATAATCGGAATATTCTTCGGAACCTGCTTACTTGAACTCCATTGCTTAAAAGTCTGCTTACAAATACGGTCCTCTAAAGAGTGGAACGTAATAACAGAGATTCTACCGCCTACCGTAAGGAGTTTTCCTGCCTGGTTTAATGCATCTTCAAACACTTGCAACTCATCGTTCACTGCGATTCGGATAGCTTGAAAAATACGTTTGGCGGGATGTCCGCCTTTTCTTCGTGCAGGAGCCGGAATAGCTTCTTTGATTATCTCGACTAATTCGTAAGTTGTTTGGATCGGGGATTCCATACGGTGAGCTTCTATTTTACGCGCGATTTGCTTCGAAAATTTTTCTTCACCGTACCGAAAGAAAATCCTTACTAAATCTCCATATGACCAATGATTAACAACGTCATATGCGGATATTTCACCACTTTGGTTCATACGCATATCTAACGGAGCATCATGTTGATAACTAAAACCTCGTTCACCTCGATCTAGTTGCGGTGAGGAGACTCCTAAATCAAACAGCACGCCATTGACTTGATTTATCTGCAATTGCTGCAATTCATCTTCCAAATAGCGAAAATTCTGTTGAACAAAGGTAATCTTACTCTGATATTCGCTCAATCGGTCTTTTGCAGCTTTTATGGCGTCTTCATCTTGGTCAAATGCAATCAAACGTCCAGCATAACTTAATTGCTTCACTATGTATTCAGAGTGGCCACCACCACCTAAAGTGCAATCCACGTAAATACCGTTCGGATCAACATTAAGACCATTGACGGTTTCTTCTTTTAATACCGTATAATGTCCAAACATGGAGTTACTCCTCTCTTGGTGTCTTATAAATCAAAATCCATCATGTTTTCTGCAATTTCAGCAAACGATTCTTCTGATACATCGACAAATTCATTCCATTTTTCTTCTGCCCAGAACTCTACTCGGTTGGATACACCGATTACTGCACATTCTTTTTCAATTCCTGCATATTTGCGCAATGGAGCTGGTATGTTTATTCTTCCCTGCTTGTCCAGTTCGCATTCAACTGCACCTGAAAAGAAAAACCTGGTGAATGCGCGGGCATCTTTTTTTGTTAATGGTAATTTTTTGAGTTTTTCTTCCAGTTGGTGCCATTCGTTCATTGGGTATGCAAACAAACATTGATCTAATCCACGGGTAACGACAAATTGCTCTCCCAGATTCTCACGGAACTTGGAAGGAACAATAATACGCCCTTTTGTATCAATGTTATGCTGATATTCTCCCATGAACATACCATAGCACCCACCTTCTACCCTTATCGTACCACATTCCCCCACTTTCCTCCACTAAAACTTCAAAAAAATAACTATTTTTTAAAAAAGCTTGTGATATAGCGGTTTAAACCAGCTCTTGCCAGGAAGTTTGATAACCAATTCACTCGTATTTTCCCTGAGAAAGTGGGGTTCCGGATAAGAAATAACCGAAAAGGTGGCGGAAAGTGGTACAGGTTCAATCAGATATTGCAACTCCCTAGAACACAAGCAAATTCTGCAACCTAACACAACACGACTGTTACTTGCCGCAGGATGCGAAGTGGTTGGCTGGAGCGGTCTCCCATCACATGAATCATTTCAAAATTACCACATAGCCACTTGACGTAATCCGCATTATAAGAACCAATTCTTACCCATTAAAAAAAGACAATCGGTTTTTTACCGATTGTCTTCTTGTTTATACATAAACGATATAATGCTGTTCTTTCCAATCAAATGGATAATGATTAATTTCACGGAGCCAGTCAGATCCGTTCTGGTTGATAAAATAGATAATATTCCACATCCGCTCCTGCAGCCCACCTTCTGGCTTTAAATGAAGCTGGATGTAGTCGAATTCTTGTAAACTAAACTGATATTTTTTTGACAGCTCCTGATTCAACCTGTTAGTCAATTCATCCACGCGATTTAGTAGTAACTGTTTATTTTTTTCTGCGTATTGCTGCACATCATCAGACAATGCCTTTGCAGCACCTTGAATCGGCTGGTGACCTTGCGAAATCATTTGCTTCAATTGTTCCGTCATTTCCCCAATTGGCACTTGCTGCTGAGCAGCTAACCAATTCTGTTTGTAGGAGTGTACTCTCCCATTAATCGCAGCAGTTGTGGCAATATTATATTTTGCTAGCAGTTTCTCTACACGCTCTTCTATCAGAGTCAATGACACTCTAGGTAGTACCGGAGGCATCGTTAATGAGATGCTGTGAAAAGCATTTTTCAACAAGGACCAGTATGCTGCTTCACTCGGACCTGCAAAAAAAGCCAAGGTAGGGAAAAGCATTTCCTGCATCAAGGGTCTCGTCACGACGTTGTTACTCAATCTTTCTGGCTCTTTTTCGGCAATGTGCAATAATTGTTCCGTTGAATACCTACATTCACCGTTTTTCCCAACCCATATATCATCTCCAGCTTTCTGCAAAAGCACTCTGTCGCCATGCTCTTCTATAAACAAATGCGCGTCTTGTTCACCTGTATCAACGCTTACGTGATATCCTTTCGTTCTCATCGATTGTAACGAATGGTATGCATGCTGACTAATGTTCTTCTGATTATTTATAATCGTTTGAAAATAAGGTATTTCTAATTTCCGTAATTTCGGATTCCCTGAATCAATCAATATAATGCCAGTATCCTCAAATAATTCATGTATAAAGGAAGCGAAAAAATCAACAAAAGTAAGTGATTGTTCAATTTTATGCTCTAAGTTCTGGAATAATTTTTTCGTATAGGCTGTTTCCCGAAGCGCTCTGAATGTAGTTCTCAACCAAGCTCGTGCAGTTTCCTTGTCGAGCGTACGATTTGATACCGACACCTTCTCCTTCAAAGGATTGGTAATCGGGAACTTATGTAATTTCGTTGCTTCTGGCAAAAATATATGATTGACCTCATCGAAATCATGATCTTCACCCGCAATCCAGAACACAGGTAAAACTGGAACATTCAGTCGTTTTTCTTGTTCTTTCGCAAACGATAATATCGATATGATCTTATTGATAGTATACAACGGTCCTGTTAAAATCCCAGCCTGTTGCCCTCCAATGACCACAACACTTTCGGGATTTTTTAGCTTTTCTATGTTCTGACTTGTTAAAGCAGATGCAGACCAAGCTTGGTTCATGTCCTTTAACAAGTCAGAAAGAACATCTCTTTGAAATGAACGTTCATTCAAATCTGCGAGACGCTGCTCGTATACATCATTGTCATACGGATCATAATCAAAATGATCTAACAGTCCTTCAACACCATTTTGATAATCGGATAAAAATTTATTTTGAAAATCGAGTCTATGGGATTCGATGCGCATTACTGAACTGCTCCTTTATTTATCAATATATACAATAGTAATCCACTAGTATTGTACATAAAGCAAGCGATAAAAGCACATAATTTGTTTATGCTTATGACAGATCAATAAATACAACACTAATTTGATAAAATAATCCATAACAGACAGAGATAATATGTAAGACGAAAAACAATAAAAAGGTCGACTTCCAAAACCGTTTGCATACTTGGCGAAAGACGATATCAGTATATCTCTTCCAATGAATATAAACACAAATCATCAGAATAACAATAAGAATTAATGCGATGTATCCCATAGGATTTACTGAAAAAATAGAATAAATAATAGCTGCAACAGACCCAACATACAAAACCGTAGTTGAATCGATGGCAAAATGAAAGGAGAATTTCCGCTTTTTCACTAGTCTATAGGTCAATATGTATACAAGTAAGGTTATAACTGTGGGTAATGTTACCATTAACGCAAATAAATAATAAAAACCTTCCACTTCCACTCCTCCTTTCGACTCAACAACTGCATAACCAACCATTACTTTTGGTTTGTTCCTTTATATTATATAGGACTTTTTCACTCATGCAAGTCCATATACGAAATTCCTCTTCATAATATGCTGTATCCAAATTCCCGATTAAGGAACAATTAAAACTAGTTTCATGTAAAAAACCTCATCAAGTCGATGAGGTTTCTTCACGTATGAATTATGATTGCTTTAGCTTTTCCATCGCATGATATACGGAATCAGTAAAACTTTTATATTTCGTAATAGACTCTTTTAATTGTTGATTTTCCGCAATCATCGACTGCAATTCTTCCTGCTGACTATTATCCTGATAAAATTTTTGCAACTGCTCTAAGGTTTGAATTACTTCATGAATATTGGGCTGCTCTTGTGATGACATACTCACGTTCTTCTGGGTCGTAAATGTAATTTTTTTTCGATTTTGTTTGGCTAAGTGAATGGCTTCCTCATATTGCTTACGTAATGTTGCATTCCAACGAAATCCGCAAGCTGCAGCAGTTCGGGATAATTGCTTGCCCACTTCTTTAAATGCTTCTAATTGTGTATTTCCTTCTCGGATAAACCGTAATACTGTTTCTGCAAGCAATACATCTTCATCACTTGACCAGGCATCCTGACGATTTCCTTGCACAGCTCCACCTCCTCTATTCTTGATATAATGTATGCAAATAATAGAAGAGATAGACATATTGTTTTTTAAGAAAAAAAGACTATTTCAATTTAAACCATCTTCCACCTAACTGTTTTTTCATTCGTTATCTTACTACTGGCTATTTTTTCAGCAAGCCTGCCTTACCCTATTATTAATCAATTTAAATATAAATAATACAGATTATGTTAACTAGCGTTGGGACCATGTTGATATATTGTGTGTGTGCTGGAATACCGCTCCCGGCCAACCACTTCGTGTCCTGCGGAGCACGGCTGAAGCTAACTTTGTGAAGAAGATTGCTTCACAAAGTGGATCTTCAGCCCCTGCACGTCCCGCGGGAGTCTACGTGGTTGGCCTACGCTATTGTTTGAGTTCTACAACGGATGCAAGAGAATGCATACGGGTCTGTTTATACCGTTCCGCTTTACATAATCCGTATTTTAAGAAACGATACTCTTATTCTCTCAATCTTCGGCACTTCTGTCTTTTGCTTTACTTTGTTCAGAAACAAAAAAATAGTGCAGGAGATCTCTTCTCCTGCACTATTTGCTGTACAACATATCTAATTATTGTTCTACTACTTGTTTGCCATCATATTGTCCACATGATTTACAAACATGGTGTGGTTTTGTTAGTTCGCCACAGTTAGAACATTCTACCATTCCTGGTACGTGTAATTTTTTATGAGTACGACGTTGGTTTTTTACCTTTTTTGAAGTTCTTTGCTTAGGTACTGCCATCCGTTACACCTCCTTTAAAGAGAAGTAAAGAATTACTCTTTACTGTTGTCCTCATTACTATTGTCATCTAATAAAGATTTTAGTTTTTCAAGGCGAGGATCCACTTTTTCAGATTGTTCTTGTTCTGTTACAAGTGTCCATCCGTTGCCTTCAGTCAGTGTGTTTGCATCCAGCTTATTCTGATCCGCAAATACTCTGATAGGCATTTCTAATAATACATTTTCCTTGATAAATGGCGTTAAGTCAAGTACCTCCCCATTTACTAAATGCACTTCCTCTTCCTGATGATAAGAAGTTGTAGTAAATGATTCAATAGCATGGACCACGAAATTGTACGGTACATCTACCAAAGTCCGGGCACAAGGTAGAATCATCGTTCCTTTAATTTGAAAATCACAGGCAATATCCTCACCATCCATTCTAGCAGTGCCCTCCACTTGAACTGGATCAATTCGTCGAATATCATTTTCTAAATCGGTTAGATCAGAAATGTCTACCTTTTCCTGGAAAAGAACGGGTTCTCCCTGCGATTGTTTTAATTTTTGGATAAATAATTTCATTACATTCACCTCAAGGCAACAAGAAATATTTTAAAAGGAATTCAGCTATTTGTCAATATATTTTCTTTACACTGACAACTTTTATTGATCTATATGATATACTACTGATTATCATACACTTATATTTTACATTTACCTCAACAATCATTCGATAAAACATAAATCAGGAACAAAGGAGGTCCCTATGAAAAGCTGTGGACTTATTGTAGAATACAATCCTTATCATAACGGACATCATTACCACTTTCAACAGGCAAAAGAAATTACTGGTGCAGACTGTGTTATTGCCGTGATGAGTGGGAACTTTTTACAACGAGGAGAACCTGCCCTGATCGATAAGTTCTCCAGAGCAAGAATTGCGGTAGAACAAGGCATTGATTTGGTCGTGGAACTTCCCTACTTTTACGCTGTTCAACACAGTGAACTATTTGCCAAAGGGGCTATTCGAATACTGGACAGTTTACAGACAGATGCCGTCTGTTTTGGAAGTGAGCATGGTCAAATAGATGAGTTTCAACAATTATATCAGACAATCCAGCACCATCATCAGGAGTACCAGGAATCCCTAAAAGATTCTTTACAACAAGGACACTCCTATCCGAAAGCGAACGAAATAGCTTTTTACCAAGTAAGTAATCAACAGGTAGCGCTCGATTTTACTAAACCTAATAACATATTGGGATTTCAATATGTGAAGAATATTTACGATCTCGACAGCTCCATAACACCTGTAACGATAGAACGGATTAAAAATGATTACCATGATCTTGATATCCAGCATCCAATCGCAAGTGCCACTAGTATTAGACAGGCATTACTATATCAAGAGGAAGGCTCCATAGAAGAGGCCGTTCCCTCATACACGAACGATGTGATTGCACAATACAAAAAAACACATGGGACATGGCACCATTGGCAAGTATATTTTCCGCTTCTAAAATACCGGGTATTGACGATGACTATCTCTGAATTACAAGCAATCCATGGCGTAAAAGAAGGAATTGAAAATCGCATCGTGGAAACCGCAAAAGCAGCGAGCACATTCCAGGAATGGATGGAGCTATTAAAAACAAAACGCTATACGTGGACAAGTTTACAGAGAATTTTCACCCATATTCTGACCAATTCCCAAAAGTCAGAAATAGAGAACCTGTTAACAGATCATCATCCGAAAGGCTTTCGTATCCTGGCAATGTCTAAAAAAGGGAAGGAATATTTGCGTTACAAAAAGAAATCGATTGAAATACCTTGGTATACTAGTAATAAGCCACCATACCCATATCAATTAATCGATGAACGAGTTGATCATGCGTACTACAGCATCTTACCGATGCACTCTCAACAACAATTAGCTAAACAACCTTATTTGCGGCCAATTATAAAAGACGCCTGACACGAGGCGTCTTTTTGATACGTTATGATAATTCTTCTAAGTATGATACAGCTTCATCAAAGGTATCCACCGGGACAATTTTCATATCTGTGCCGATCTCTGCAGCTACTTGTTTGGCTACTTGATAATTTGAATCTTCACTGCCGCCTTCATTAGGGGCAAAAAAGATATCACAGCCAGAACGGTCCGCTGCTACCACTTTCTTATCAATACCTCCAATTCTGCCAACTTTTCCATCGTAATCAATTTCACCAGTTCCAGCAACTTGATACCCTTTCGTTAAATCTTCGTCAGTTAACTGATCATATATTTCAAGTGAGAACATTAATCCAGCACTCGGACCGCCAATATCTCCGCTTGAGAAATTCACTTCCGGCGACACTGATACGCTTCTGTTAGTTACGAGCTGGATTCCAATGCCAGGCTCACCATCCAACGCTTCTAACGCTTCAAGCGTGATGTCCTTCTCCAAGGTTTGATCATCCCGTTTGATCGTGACGTGAATTTGATCACCGATATTTTTTGATTTTACATAGTCAATGAGATCATTTGCTTCTTTAATCGAATTGCCATCGATCCTGGTAATCTCATCGCCTGTTTTAAGTTCACCGTCAGCTGGCATATCTGGTACAACAGATACAACATAGACACCATCATAATCAATCGTGATCTTCTCACCAGCCGCTTGATAAGCCACTACCATAGAAGCCTCCTGCGAACTCTCCATCATTAATAATTGTATTTGATGATAATCCTCGTTCGTCATACCCTCTTGTATTACATCTTCGATTGGGAGAATCTCGTTATAATTTCTAAATTTTGCCAATATATATTGAAAGGGTGTTGCCTGTCCTCCCCGAATGGTAACCAGGTGCATATCCCCTTCGCTGTCTTGAGCACCATCTACTTGCACGACTGGATTCAAAGGATCTGCATTACCTGGACTGTGAATATAATAAGGCAGTTGATAACTAAATAAAAAAAAGATGGCGATGACTGCCACTATAAACCCTATAATTCTTAGTTTTGATTTTGATCGATACATATCATCCCTACTTTCCGGTTTCTTGTCATAATCTTTGTACACTATTGCGTATATTTTACTAATACACGAGTTTTAAAACACTACATATTTTACTACTCAAACTATTAAAGGTACAGAAAAGTGCTATAAAGGAGTGCAAATTTTGAAGCAGAAACTCTACTCCACTATGTATGCATCATTTATTGTTTTATTAGCAGTTATGATTATCAGCTTTCCACAAGTTGTATTAAAAGCAAGTCAACGAGGACTGGAAGTTTGGTCGAATGTGGTCTTTCCTTCCCTGCTCCCATTCTTTATTGTAGCAGAATTGTTAATAGCGTTCGGAGTTGTTCATTTTATTGGGGTATTATTTGAACCTGTGATGCGGCCATTGTTTAATGTTCCAGGTGTAGGAGGGTTTGTTTGGACAATGGGTATGGCTAGTGGTTACCCATCCGGAGCAAAATTCACAGCTAGATTAAGACAAGAAAATCAATTAAGCCGAACAGAAGCAGAGCGACTCGTTTCCTTTACGAACGCTTCTAATCCATTGTTTATCATTGGTGCAGTTTCTATTGGTTTTTTTCATAATCAACAGTTAGGGATATTATTAGCAATTACTCATTATGTGAGTAATTTTCTTGTTGGAATCTGTATGCGGTTCTATAAATATAAGGAACGAGAGAAATTTCAACTGCAGCACCTTTCTTTCCGTAAAGCATTCGCCCATCTTCATCAGGCTCGTATTAAAGAAAACAAACCACTCGGCAAGATATTAGGTGATGCGGTCCAGCATTCTATTCAGACATTGCTCATTATCGGTGGGTTCATTATTTTATTTTCCGTATTAACTGAAATATTAAGACAAATTCATGTTGCAGATATGTTGGCAACCGGACTAGCATTCATCCTTAATTTGCTGCATTTACCAGCGGAAATGGCACTCCCGTTAATGACGGGATTCTTTGAAATTACAATTGGAGCAAACGAAGTATCTGCTACAGATACGTCATTGCTGATCCAGGCAATCATTGTTTCCATCATTCTAGCTTTTAACGGTTTTTCTGTACAAGCCCAGGTTGCTAGCATTTTGGCAGAAACAGATATCCGATTTGCTCCGTATTTCTTTGCACGCTTATTACACACCGTGATTGCCAGCATCACGGTGATCGTACTGTATGTACCCGTATATAAAAATCAAATTGCTTCACAAGAACCAGCAATGACCGCTTTCTCACAATTAGTGGTTCATCCTGCCGAAAGAGCTTATCTCGTATTTGGTCATGTTGGTTTTATGATTACCTTCTGTGCCTTATTCGTGTATTTGCTACTTTTATTAAATAATAAACGTTAGAGATGATGATATTTGTTTCGAAGAGCTTCTTCTACTACTGGTGGTACTAAATCTGAAACACTCGCATCATATTTTGCCACTTCTTTGATCATACTGGAGCTTAAAAAAGAATATTGATTGTTTGTCATCATAAAAAAGGTCTCAATCTCTTCATTTAATTTCCGGTTCATCGAAGTAATTTGCATTTCATATTCGAAGTCTGTTACTGCCCGAAGTCCTCTTAACACGGCTTGGGCATTTTTTCTTTTGGCATAATCCATTAATAAACCGCTGCAAGCATCAACAGAAACATTTTCAATATCTTCAGTCGCTTTCTGCAACAGCTCAACACGTTCTTCGACTGTAAACAATGGTTGCTTCGATTGATTATTAAAAACAGCTACGATCACTTCATCGAATACTTTTGCTCCTCTTCTGATAATATCTAAATGGCCATTGGTTACTGGATCAAAGCTCCCTGGACAGATAGCCAATCTACTCATCTTCATTCACACCTTTTCTCAGAATCGTTATTTGCGTTGTATTGTTGTAGCTTTCTCTTTTCATTAAATGATAGCCGGATGGAATGTTTTCAAATACCATTTGGGGATCATGCTCACATATTATGAGCCCCTGTTCTTCTATAATATCCATTTCTGTTATGGTCTTTAACAGCTTTTGATAAGACACCTTATGATAAGGAGGATCTAAAAAAATCAGATTAAATGTCAGCCCTCTTTTTTTGATTGCTTTCAGTGCCCGAAAAGCATCATTGCGATATATTTCTACTGTATCCTGTAAATGAAGATGGTTAATGTTCTGATGAATAACAGAAATCGCTTTCGACTGTATATCAACCAAAATAGCCCGATCGATTCCTCTGCTGATTGCTTCAATCGCCAATGCCCCACTTCCAGCAAATAAATCTAAACAGGTTCCCCCTTCAAAAAATGGCCCAATCATCTGAAACAAAGATTCTTTTATTTTATCGCCTGTTGGGCGGGTTAACTGATTCGGTACGGGCTGGATCCTGTTACCTTTTAATTCTCCAGCAATTACTCTCAAACGCATTCCCCTCTTTTCGTTATTTAAATCTACCTTACTATAGCACGAATGGAATCAAATTCTCAAATTCATAAGTATAAAAGTAATCAGATATGTACAAACTTTAATTAAAGCAACAGAATATGGTTGCTTTTAATTCGGAGAAGACTTACATTTCCCCATAAGTTCTTCCTCCGGTTTCTCCTCTCCCTTTATCTTTTTATTTTCTTGTGTCAAGAAAATAAAAAGAGCCTGCAGTTATGGTAACTGCAGGTTTTTTTTTGCAAAAAATCCTAGCGTTATGCCCAGAAGTCCCGAAGATTGTAAGAGTAAAATGATCTTTCTTATAATACGGATTATGTTACGTGAGACTGTATGACAATGTGGTAATTTTGATAGGTATTATCTGCTGAGCAAATCTCTGGAAATATGCTCCGCCTAAATGAAGTTCTACAACGCATGGAGCAGCTAAAGCAGTGATTCTAGACATTAGACATAATTAATATCAAGTAATACCGCTCAGATCCACTTACAATAGTGTAGAGCTTAAACATTAGCACAACCAAACCACATAGACTCCCGCGGAAACAGCGCGAACTGAAGATCCACTTTGTCTGTGCCTGTGTCTACAAGTATCGCTTCGAAGTAAGATTCGTCGTCACAAGGCAGCAAAGAAGTAGTGCGAGTAGTAGGCCATGTCCCGCAGGACGCGAAGTGGTTGGTCGGAGTGGTATCCCTACACTTGAAAACTCTCAAAATAAGCACTGAGCTAGTTAACATAATCCAAATTATAAAAGCTCCTACATCATCTTGAGCATGATTTCTTCTGCAATTCGCTTTATGACTGTAATTATATATTTTCTATACTTGTGAAAAAGTCCGGGCATAATAACTAGCCCGGACTTTTTTTAGATTCCCATTTTATAATCGTATTCTTTTTCTTTTTCTTTGTCGACAACTTTGCTTTCGAAGTCGGTTTTGATAAATGGTTTGTATGATGGTTCTGCTTTGGTAACATACGATAATTTTAACAACGACTCGTATGTATCATCGAATCGCTCCTGATCTACATAGATCATAGCATATTTCAACTTTTTGGATACGTGGATCATATGCCCGTATCTCTTAAGATGCTTTACATGCTTCATTTGATGGAACCATACAATTATGCCTTGTCTTTTGGTAATCAATGCTTTAAGCCTCCTTCATACCAGTTCTGGCTATGAAGCCTTACAGCCACAGCCTCCTCCACCAGAACCACAACCACAGCCTCCATCTGTTAAAGCTGCGCCGTCCATAGGAACTTTCACTTTATCACTCACACTAAACGCTACTAACTGACTAATTTCATCCAGTAGTTTTTGCAGATTGGTTTCTGCTAATTTATATGTTGCAATCGTATCATGCATATCCATTTCTCTCTTGGCAACACGAATTTCCTTCATAATCTTACTATAATCAGGATGGTATCTGCCGAAACGCTCCACCTCATCATACGATTCTTTCATGTTGTTGAACTGCTTTATTAAGTGTTGTGCCTCTTGGTCGTTTTCCATCCGTTGCTTCGCTTGATCAAACTCCTGCTTCACATCCGAATCGAGCACCATTTGGCCCAATGCTTCAGATTTATCTAAAAGGTCAATAACTTCCATATTTGCTAACATGATATAACACCTCCACACTAACATCATATCAAGTTTCTGGAAAAATGAAAAGAGGCAGGTTCTAATCATTCCAAGAACCTGCCATTTGCATTAACAACCTGACCATGTGAATATTTTGCTGTGTTCGTGCTAAACGTTGAGGAATTGTCTTACCGTAAAATTGTTTTGCCTCTTTCTCCATTTCCCTGACACGCTCAGGATTTCTTGATAAATATCGATACCAATCCGGATTTAAACGGATAAAACGCCATAAATCAGTTCGCTGTTGAATATAGCGATATGTTTCAGGCTCCATAGCATCCCTCCTAATCCTTTGGATGAAAGAAGAATTGATCAGAGGACGAACCTGCGCCTGATTGATTTTTACTTCTGAACTGCTTAAACTGTCCGATTAACGTCAATAAATTGTCGATTGCACCGTTTAAATCGTTAATATGTGTTTCGACTTTATTGGCGTCAAGCTCTTCAATATGTTTCCACATCTTTTGATACAATTGATTGCTTGTTTTCTCCTCTTTATCTTTCTTTACATCCTTCTTTTCTTTTTTCTGATAGTTTTTCCATGATGGATCGTCCTCACCTAACAGCATATATTGTTCATAGGCGTCCTGCATCGTCATGTTCCCTTGTCGAACTTGCTTTAATAACAAAGGATGATCTTGAAGAAACAGTTTAAATTGTTGTACAGAAGGGTTAAATGAATTCTTCATATCTGCACTCCTCTCACACAACGTAACTATTGTAATATATGCGTTTGTACCGATCCGTGTGCCAGTGATTACTTTTCGATAAAGTTTTGTGTATAGAAGGATTGATACACACCCACACCTAAATGGGTATATTCCTCTTTAAGCAATGCATCACGATGGCCTTCACTATTAAGCCACCCGTGGATAACTGCCGGAGCATCTACATAATGTGCAGCAATATTTTCTCCAGCTGATAAATAGTAAGCATCTGCGTCTACTAACCTTTCCTTCAATCCATCCCCATTCAAGCTATAATGAGAAAAATAATTCTCTTCCTGCATGTCCTTGCTGTGCGTTTTAGCTGCAACTGCGGCATGTTCATCCCATTCCAAAGTAGAAAGTTGATGGTGCTGACGGATAATATTCGTTAAATCAAATATTTGTTGTTCCATCCCTTTTTCCATAGCCATTTTTTCTTCTTCATTAGGTTCTTCCGTTTCTTTTAGTTCACCCCAATAATAAAGCTCATACGGCTTCATCACTTCTAATACCTCCTTATTCAAAACACGAATCCCTGCTAGTTTCTCTGTATATTGATCCACGTAAAGTTGAGCATAAATATTTTCATTCAATTTGATTACAGGCCTTTCCTTCAGGTCATCCTCTGTTAATTGGAAGCGAATCTGATCAAACTCTATTTCTTTTTCAAAGGGATATAACTCGTTTATTTCCTCTACAGTTTGACCAATTTTAATCGGTTGAAAATCTAACTCGCCGGAATTCGTATACATACTGACCAATTGCTCGTCTTTTACAGCAACTTGAACGTATTTATTCTCTGATCGATAAATCCACCATTCAAACCCGTATATTGAAGGGTCTTTGCGATCTGGCTCTCCGTATTTCTCAGTAAAATTTCTAATATCTCTATTTAGTAACTTCCATAATGCATGCTGTTGGACAATGAGACTGTGATCTTCGGCGATTTGTACTTTTTCACTTTTTAACTGTTGATTCTTTTGATGATATAACATCATCTTTTCGGGTTCATCCTGTAAGTTCACATACAGAACACTCGTTAAAACTATTAGAAATATTGCAGCAATAAAGAAGATCACTTTTATTTTCATTTTAACCCACCTACTATTTATTCTGATTTATTACAATATATGCTTCTCTATCTTTTTCATGAAAGTTTTTAGTAGGGAATGTCTAATTTAATTGCATCTTTCTTCAATTCATACTATTATAGGTTTAGTGATATTTTTAGATGAGGTGAAAGTATGAAGATTACAGACACAGGATTCGAAGATGTAGTTGTAGATTTGAAACCATTAGATCATGTAATGGAAAATGCTAATTTTATCCGTGCAGGACAGTGGGATTACGAACGTGTAACGTATGATTATAAGATCGGCTCCCCAGAAACAAATATTACGTATTACATAAGAGTGCAAGGCTATGCACTAGAAGGTGACGTAGATCGTGGTGACGCTGTGATCAAATTATTAACACCACTGCTTGGAAAGCATTACTACCCAACTGGCATCGAATACGGCGAGCAAGAGAATTTCCCTGCCACAACAGTAGAAAGAGCGTCAAAACTATTAAAAAATGCAAAAGCTAATTTGGAACCGTTTATAAAGTAAGGATCCTCGCACATATGAAAAACGGCTGTATAACGGATACAGCCGTTTTTCATAATCCTTCCCTAGTAACATTATCTGGTTGTTTTTAGAAAGGAGACAGAATTGTAATTAAATGAAAAATCCCAATAAAAAAAATATAAAACTAATTTTTATTATTTTATTGATTCTGGTAGCGGCATACTTTGTTCTACCCGTTTCACTCCCGATCATCATCGCCTTCATTACTGCTTTAATGCTTAACCCGATAGTTAGAAGTTTTATAAAAAGACTTAAATTAAATCGACAGCTTGCAGTTACGATCGTGTTTATTTTATTCATTCTTGTTATTAGTACTATTGGTACGTACGCAGTTGCGAAAATTATTGGTCAAGTTGTCAGTTTTACCGAAAATATCCCAACCTACATAAAACAAATCAATAATCAATTAACACAATGGGAATCTGATCTTGATCATGTTACCAAAGATTTACCAGAAAATCTGGTGACACAAGTAAAAACACAAATAGAAACCACTACCATTGATTTAGGTAACAATCTTCGAGAAAAACTTAATATTGATAAAATAGCGAATGCACTAAGTAAAGTACCCGAATATTTAGTTAGTCTTATTGTCTATCTGATTGCTTTATTTATGTTCATGCTTGAAATTCCTCGCTTAAAAGCGATCGGATATAGTCATTTGAAAGAAACAACTGCAAAAAAAGTAAAATTTATGAATGATCGTCTATCCTACGTCATTCTCGGATTTTTTAAAGCTCAGTTTCTAGTAAGTATTATCATATTTATTGTGTCGTTAATCGGATTGTACATTATAGTGCCGGAATATGCCTTGATTATGTCGTTAATCATCTGGATTATCGATTTTATACCTATTATCGGTTCTATAGCGATACTTGGCCCATGGGCTCTCTATTTGCTAATAATGGGTGATTTGCTAGTCGGCAGCCAATTAGCAATCCTGGCCATCATTCTATTAGCAATAAGAAGAACCGTAGAGCCAAAAGTTATGGGGAAACAAATTGGATTATCTCCACTTGCCACCTTAATATCCATGTATGTCGGGCTTAAGTTGATTGGTATTCTAGGATTCATTGTCGGGCCGTTACTTGTCATTGCTTTTAATTCTGCTAAAGAAGCCGAGATTATTAAGGCTAATTTTAAAATATAGAAACAAACAAGGCTATCACTTTATATGTGGTAGTCTTGTTTTACTTCATTCACTTTTATATTGAAAACAAAAATCACTCGACCCACTTAAAACTATCTATAATACGGATGTAAGGTGGAACGTAAGACAATATGGTAATTTTGATAGGTTTTATCTGCATAGTAAAACTACAGAAATATGCTCCGCGTCCTGTGGGGCACGGCTTCAGCTAGGCTACTACTTGAAAAAATTCTTTGCTGCCTTGTGCCGAGGAAGCCTACTTCGAAGCAATACTTGTAGACACTGGCAGAAACAAAGTGGATCTTCAGCTCGCGCTGACGCATGAGGAGTCTTAGATAAAAGCAGTGGTGCTAGGCATTATGTTATAACATCAAATGTTGATGCGCTCAATATGTTAGCTCTTACAAAAGTTGTAGAGTACCTATCCTAGCGCAGGCCAACCACGTAGACTCCCTCGGATTGTGCAGGTGCTGAAGATCCACTTTGTGAAGTGCCAGCCGTGCCCCGCAGGACGCGAGGTGGTTGGCCGGAACGGTATTCTTGCACTAACAACATTTCAAAATGACTAAGCTGGTTTTCATAATCCGTATTATAGGATTTCTAATTTTAACCTTACCAATTTAAACATGCTCAAAAAAAAACTGAGCAACTGCTCAGTCCTTTTTATGTACCTAAAATTGCCTTTATTAAACTAGTTGTTTTTCCACCATCATAAATAACGTATAACAACAGATAAACCGCAACACCTGTGATCGCTGTAAAAAACCAAATAATACTTGTTACAGGGCCGATCTTTTGGTGTTTAGCGATATTTCGTTTAAAGGCTAAAATAAGTGTAATCACACCAAAAACAGCACCTGTTGTAGCGAGGAAGATATGAAATATTAAAAAAATCGTATAGTAAAGCTTAATATCATCCGGCCCGCCAAAACTAGTATTGCCGATAAATACAGTACGTGACATATATATAATAAAAAACACCAACGCACTGTATGCAGCGGCAATCATCACTTTTCGATGCTGCTTATATTTCTTTTTTATTACGAGGCGCCATCCAATTGCCACTAGAATCGCACTCAAAATAATAAAAAAGGTACTAAGAGTTGGTAATAACTGCATTCCATCCATTCCTTCCCAAATTATATTTGCCCTGTGTGATGGTTGCTAGGTAATGGATCCACTTTATCTGCACCACTTCTAAACCAAGGAAAGAAAATTCTGGCTAAAATACTACCAAAAATGATTTCCTGTGTTATTTTCATCACGATGCCACCAAGCTGTTGATCCTCCACTATTCCTAATGGAGAAAACATTTCCGGTCCATTGATCGATAAACCACTTAGACCTGTTAACACATCTCCAGGTACACATAATGAAAGAGCTTGTACCCAACTACCTCCCGCACCATAAGTAGCATATAAGCTGTCTGTCGCAAATATGATAAGTGCACAGGCAGGTGTAATCAAAATTCCATTTGCACAAATATAACCAATTTTCAGTAATGGTTGCATTGTATCCAATTCCTTTAGTGGAGTATAAATAGGCCACCACATCAGGAATGCTGCTAATAATATTGTTAAAGAGATAGACGTATGCGCAACATCATTTGCTTTAGCAAAATCAAAAATAGCTGGAATATGATAAAAAGAAAATAACCCATTGAAAACTAGTAAAGCAATAAGCGGTTTGGTGCACAGCTTTAATATACTGCTTAATACAGGCATATTAAATACTTTTCTCCAGAACCAGGCTGGTATTCCACGAATCATTAAAATCGGAAATAACAGGTAATACAACGCCATTTGAATCATATGAGATGTAAACATGATGTGTGATAATAAATCAATCGGAGATCCTTTTATAATATACAATAACGCAATTCCACTATAAAAAAGGGTCATCTGTCTTCGATTGGCTTTTTTGTCATCATTACGTTTCACAAATAGCCAAAAATATAATACAGCCAGTAAAACGATAAAAAGTGCATAATATGGACTCCATAGTGCTCTGAACCCAAAAATCTGTATGTCTTGCCACATATTGAGATCACTCCATTTTTTATCCTTGCAACATACATTCATTATATCGGACTTATATCAGTCATAAAACAAGGTCTAGCATTTTTTTTCAACAATTTCATGAACAGTATGTTTTCCTTCTATATTTATTACATTTTCAAAAAAAATCGGCATCCGCCTCGTTTCTTAGCGAGTGCCGTAGTTATTCTTATATTTGACACACTCTAAATTTTCACTACGTCGAGCTTCATCATTACAAAAATTTTATGCTTTCCTAGCGTGTTAAAAAAGCTTGAAAGGTACCCTGGCACCTTTCAAGCTTTGACTTTACCACCAAACAAGAACAACTAATGCAAGTATTGTTAGAAATGCAGCAAATACACCGCCATAGAACATTAATGCTGGAAGTTCATGACCTTTGTGGCTCATATGCATGAAATAATACAATTGAAAGCCAACTTGAACAGCTGCTAATACTAAAATGACTGGGATGACAAATAATCGATCTAACTCTGCCAACACCATTGCAAATGATATAAGCGTGAAAACAATCATTAATGCAAATGTGATTACTTGCTGCTTCATTTCCTCTTTTCGTTTCTGCTTTTCATAATCAAATTGCTGACTTGTTTCAGATACTTTGTCTGTCATTGTTTACAGCACCCCCATCAGATAAACTACTGTGAAGATAAATACCCAAACAACATCGATAAAGTGCCAGTATAAACTAGCGATGTAGAACTTAGGTGCATTGTATAAATTCAAGCCACGCTTTGCGTTACGGACCATTAATGAAATAAACCATAATAAACCAAACACAACGTGCCCACCATGGAAGCCAACTAATGTGTAGAAGGCTGAACCAAATGCTGATGAACGCATCGTAAATTCATACTCATGAATATAATGATTAAATTCATATAACTCAAAGCAAAGGAATCCAAGACCAAGTGCAACGGTGATACCGAGCCATACCATCATCTTCTTAAAATCATTATTCTTCATATGATACATCGCATATACACTTGTTAATGAACTGGTTAAAAGGAGCATCGTCATTATGAATACTAATTCAAGACCGAATAACTCTTCTGAACCTTTCCCACCGTTTGTCGAATCATTCAATGCTAAATAAGTCCCGAACAAACTCGCAAATAAAACGGACTCACCACCAAGGAAGAACCAAAAACCGATGAATTTATTTTTCCCTTCCAAGGTTGCTTTCTCAGGATTATGAGGCATATGCTTCGGATTTAGTACATCTTGTTCACTCATGATTCCTCAGCCTCCTTCTGTAAGTCTTCCTTATGGATATGGTATCCAATATCGTCTTTCACGGAGCGAGTTAACATAGCACCTAATGCAATACCCATTCCGATAAATACTAGTGTCAACCATGATAAATCATTCTTCTGATAAATAAAACCAAAACCTGCAATAAATAAACCGACTGATATGACAAATGGCAAGAACGAATTATTAGGCATATGAATATCACCAATCGGTTCTGCAGGTGTCATGCCTTTACGTCCTTCTGTTTTTTCAACCCATAGCGGATCCAAACCACGCACTAACGGTAACTGTTTAAAGTTATAAAATGGTGGTGGTGAAGGAATCGCCCATTCTAATGTACGTGCATCCCAAGGGTCACCGCCAACTTTTTCATTTTTCATCGTTGTTTTTACAATATTGATTAAAAGGAAAATTGTACCGACACCCATTAAGAAGGCGCCAATTGTACTAACTAAGTTTCCTAAATCTAATCCTTGATTTTCTAAATATGTCCAATAACGTCTAGGCATACCCATTAATCCTAGGAAATGCTGAATAAAAAACGTCAAATGGAAGCCAATAAAGAAGAACCAGAATGTAATTTTGCCAAGTTTATCATCTAGAATCGTACCAAACATTTTTGGCCACCAGTAATGTAAACCAGCTAATAAGGCAAATACTACACCACCAACGATTACATAGTGGAAGTGCGCGACTACGAAGTACGTATCGTGGAACTGGTAGTCAGCGGAAGCCGCTGCAACCATAACCCCTGTCATACCACCAAGTGTAAAAGTTGGGATAAAGCCTAATGCCCAAAGCATTGGGGTGTTAATTTCAATACTACCTCCCCAAAGTGTAAACAACCAGTTAAAGATTTTAATACCGGTTGGCACAGCGATGGCCATAGTTGCAACTGCAAATATAGAGTTAGCTGCTGGACCCATACCTACTGTGAACATGTGGTGCGCCCACACCATAAATCCTAAGAAACCAATAAGTACAGTTGCAAATACCATTGCTGTATAACCAAACAAACGTTTTTTAGAGAAAGTAGAAATAATTTCACTAAAAACACCAAATGCCGGTAATGCCAGAATGTATACTTCCGGGTGTCCAAATATCCAGAATAAGTGTTGCCAGATTACAGCATTACCACCCATATTGGCTTCGAAAAATCCTGAGCCAAACAAACGATCAAACATCATTAGGAATAAACCGACTGTTAATGCTGGAAAGGCAAATAAAATAAGGGCACTTGCCACAAATGCAGTCCATGTAAATAATGGCATACGCATATAAGTCATTCCTGGTGCACGCATATTAACTATTGTTACCAAGAAGTTAATACCACCCATTAACGTACCTGCACCCGAAATTTGCAGACCTAACACATAATAGTCTACCCCTTCTCCTGGAGAAGTAGTAGAAAGTGGTGCATAAGCAGTCCACCCTGCGTCAGCTGCTCCACCTGTAAACCAACCTACATTCAGCATAATTCCTCCGAAAAGGAACAGCCAAAAACCTAAGGAATTTAGAAATGGGAACGCGACATCTCGAGCTCCTATTTGTAACGGTACAACAGCATTCATAAATGCGAAGATAAGCGGCATTGCTGCCAAGAAAATCATCGTGGTACCGTGCATTGTAATTAATTCATTATAGAAACCTGCACTTACAAAATCGTTCATCGGCTGCACTAATTGCCATCTAATTGCTAATGCTTCTAATCCTCCAACCAGGAAGAAAAAACCACCAGCAATTAAATACATAATAGCAATTTTCTTATGGTCTACCGTTGTTAAATAGTCCCATAACGTAGCGCCGAAGCTCTTCTTGTTCGTAGCTACCAATGTACTCAATTTAAATGAACCTCCCTTTAGTTACCTTGTCCTTCTTCTTCTCTAAAAATCTCCACACTTTCTACTGGTTTGTCAGTAGCTTTTAGTTCCATGAGAAAATCAGCAATTTTTTCGGCATCTTCTTCATTAATTGCATTGTCCGTCAGATAAGGTGCTTCCATCATACCATTACCTGGTTTAATTTCTCCTGGATTTAATATCCAATCCACCAGTGCTTCTTTACTGTAATGTTCTACACCAGCAATCATCGCACGATTACCGAAATCAGCCAGGTTTGGAGCGATAACCGGATTGGTTGCACTCGCATCAATTGCATGACAGCTAATACAATTATTATTAAATAACTGTTGTCCTTCCTGAGCCGATGCAGACTGTGCAGTATATTCAGGATCAGTATTCTTCAATCCTTCAATCCACTGATCGTATTCTTCTTGACTGACTACTACAATTTTAAAGTCCATCAACGAGTGTGAATCACCACAGAACTCCGTACATTTACCCCAATACACGCCTTCTTCAAATGCTTCAATGTACATCGTGTTTTCGTTTTCAGGACTTACATCCATCTTACCTGAAATAGATGGTACCCAGAATGCGTGAATAACGTCACCTGATAGCATGTTCAGATAAACTTTCTGATCTACCGGAATATAAAGTTCCTGACTTGTTTGAACTTCTTCATTTGCATATTCGAAATTCCACCAGAACTGCATACCTTTAACGTTTACATTAATACTATCTTCTTTTTCACCTTCATCAGCTAAATCATATGTACTAGCAATTGTAGGCACTGCGATAATAATTAATAGCAGAATTGGAATAACTGTCCAAACTACCTCCAACGTTTTGTTCCCCTCTGTTTGCTTAGGAATTTGATTTTCTTGTCCTTTTTTACGGCGGAATTTTAACACTACATAGATGTAGATCGCCATTACAACAATAAAGACAACAATCATAACAAGTATTGAAATAATAATGACATTAAAGGATTGCTCTGCCCCATACCCTTTAGGTACTAATGCTGTTAAGTTATTCTTACCGCATGCTGTAAGTACCATGACTAAAAAGGAAAAAATGGACAAAGTTCGGATTTTTCCCATCCAATCTTTCATGTTTGACCCTCTCTTTCTTTTGTAAGCTTAGTATATTATTTAGAAAAACTTGAAAAATTTCAAGTTAGACTGACAATTTTTTCTTCATTATAACAAATTACTTGGAAAAGTTATAATAATCATCGAAAGAAATACAATAGTCAAATATATTAGTGAATAGATAAACATTTGATTTGACCATTTTTTGTCATCTTTCACAAATAACCCTTTTATCGATAGGGCCAGCCATCCGACATTTAATAGCGTTGCTAAAATAACAAAAATTAATCCTATTTCGTGTAATAAAAATGGGATAGGCAATAAGCAGATAATATAAACAAGCATTTGGCGTTTTGTTATATTCACACCATAAACAACGGGTAACATCGGAATGTTCGCGTTGCGATAATCATCCACTTTTTTCATTGCAATGGCCAGAAAGTGCGGTGTCTGCCAGATAAATATTAACAAGAATAAAATCCAAGCTACACCGTGGAGGTCAGGATCAACAGCAGACCAGCCGATTAACGGGGGAACAGCCCCTGATAGGCTTCCAATTGCAGTGTTAATAGTATATTTCCGTTTTGACCAGAGCGTATACAACACGACGTAACTAAACCAGCCAATAAAACCAAAAATTGCGGTTTGAACAGACGCAAGAGATAAAATTAATATACCGATTACAGATAGCGCTACCCCAATAATCAAAACGTGTGTTATGTATATCGTCCCTGTTACGGTTGGCCTTTCTCTCGTTCGTTTCATTATTTGATCAATATCCCGATCATAATAATTATTGATTACACACCCGCCAGCTATGACAAAAGCAGTCCCTATAAGAGTTACTAATAAGAGATGCCAATAATTTAAAAAGGAGGTATTGGTATAATATAAGGCTAACCAAAAACCTGCAAAAGCAGTCATTGTATTCGAGTTAATGATACCGACTTTCATTACTGATTTAAGTTCGGACCATTTATACCAATACTCATTCGTCTGTGAAGATAAAATCGATTCCTGCGTTGTAAATTCCATTTTATCCATCTATCGTTGCACCCTCCTTTCTAACTTTTCAAATTTTGCATAACGCGAAGTTTACTGGTTTTATAACCAAGTAAATACAATTTTTTATCAAACAATGATATTGTACCATGTATTTGCATGCTTCGCTATTTAAGTTCCAGAATGATTTAAAAATGTGACATTTTTGTGAACGTTTTATGCAAAATCAAACTTATCGACACGAAACTATATTAATTTGTTATAATAGACAAGATTTTGATTTGGAATCAAACCAACATCCACCCTATTTATTTCTAGCATAATACATAATTATTTTGCAAGCGTTTTTCGGGAAAACTTGAAAAAACATTCATGCTATTTTTAAATAGAATGGAAACTTCTATGGGTAGACGAGGTGTACGAAATATGAAATTTTTAAAAGTGTTATCGATCCTTTCCACTTTAGTCATGATATTCGTGTTAATTGGTGGAGCATTAGTAACAAAGACTGGGTCAGGAATGGGCTGTGGCGCCAATTGGCCCTTCTGTTATGGTGATTGGTCCTTGGAAATGTTTATTGAATTGAGTCATAGGGTTGTCTCTGCTGGTGCCGGATTACTCGTATTGTTATTATCTATTTTATCTTGGCGTAAAATTGGTCACATTCGCGAAACAAAATTTTTAGCCTTTGTATCGATATTCTTCCTAGTTCTTCAAGGCTTAATTGGAGCGGCAGCTGTAGTATGGTCACAATCTGATTTTGTATTAGCTCTCCATTTCGGAATATCACTCATTTCATTTGCAGCAGTATTATTATTAACACTGCTTATCTTTGAAATTGATCATAAATTCGATGCTGACTCCCTTATGATAAGTGCTAAATATCGCAAACAGTTTTTCTGGTTAGCTCTTTACTTAATGTTCGTTGTTTATTCAGGGGCATTAGTGAGACATATCGATTCCAGTCTTGCCTGCCCGGACTGGCCGATGTGTGTAAATAACCAGCCTTTCAACTTTGATTTTCATTTGGGACAATGGGTGCAAATGGGGCATCGCTTACTTGCTGGTGTAGCTTTTATTTGGACTTGGATTCTGTTATTTAACATTATACGTGATTACCCATCAAGCCGTGTTATGTATAATGGCTGGATGATTAATACGATCCTGGTTACAATCCAAGTGTTGCTCGGTGCATTAATTATTTTCACTGTAGGAAATCTCTTCGTCGCCTTATTACACGCATTAGTACTTAGCTTATATTTCGGTATACTATGTTATTTCTTACTATTATCGTACCGAAGCTTATAGAATATACCAAGAACCGGGCTGTGTTCATTCATGCCCGTTTTTGTTATGTGATAAAATAATTTTCTTTTCATTGCCTAAATGTATATCTTGTGTAAATGTAATGGAGTGAATTTGCTTAGCAAAGCTAGTTAAAATAAACATAAAGAAGTTGAAGCAAACTGCGAAGTAATGACCATTCAGCTATATATAATGTGAAGATTTTCCAAGAGATCATTTTGACATGGTTTGTGTGCTAAAATATCGCTCCGGACATCCACTCCGCGTCCTGTGGGGCACGGGAGTCTCCGTGGTTTGCCTGCGCTAAGGTACTTGCTCTACAATTGAGGAAAGAGGTAGTATATTAGCTATTTCATTCGTTGTGGAACTTTGACTTAAGCGTATGAAATATACAGAGACTCTCCCCACTATTGTTAGTGTTTTGAATATAGGAACATCTTACAATGTATATCATTCATTAAAAAAGGTAGCTACTCCAGGCACTCTTTTCTATTGCTAGTCATACTGGGATTAAGAGATTTTAATTACCTGCAGTTAAAGCATTTTTTAAATGAAGTATAGACAAATATGGATACCGCTCAAAATGCTACCTCTTACATCAGTTGTAAAATATTAATATTAGCGTAGGCCAACCACGTAGACTCCCGCGGGATTGTGCAGGTGCTGAAGATCCACTTTGTGAAGCGATCTTCTTTACAAAGTTAGTTTCAGCCGTTGCCCCGCAGGACGCGAAGTGGTTGGCCGGAGCGGAATTTAAGCACAGTATATATGTCAATATGATCTCAAAGCTGATCATCACGTTCATTTTTCACGGTTATATACGAAGTTACTTCATAGTTTATAGATACTGCGCAAGAAAAAAACGAACATTGCACGAATCTTAATTGATAAGAATTCGTGTCATGTTCGGCTTGGCTTTGGCTAAAAATTTTATATCCCAGCTTCTTTGTAATAGAAGTTTCATCCCTATTCAGGATGAGAAATTTCTTCTAAATCTTTTGGTTACTGGACTTGTTTTCGTTTCTTCATTTTCTGTTAAGACGGTTTCCTCATTAAAACGCTGATAATTAACATGACGGGCAATATTATTTAATATTCCCATTGAAAATAGTAATACCAGCAACGAAGAGCCACCATAACTAACAAATGGCAATGTAACACCTGTAATTGGTAATAAACCAGAAATAGCACCTAAATTAATACAAGCCTGAATACCAACCATTGAAGAAATTCCTATGGCTAACAAACTGCCAAATGGATTCTCGCATTTTTTTGCGATGAATAGCCCTCTTAAGACGATAACACTGATCATAGCTAGTACAAACAGGACACCAAATGCACCTAGCTCTTCTGCAATAACCGCCATAATAAAATCACTTTCTGCCTGGGTTAGGTAGCCAAGCTTCTGAATGCCTTGTCCAATTCCCAGGCCAGAAACTCCACCTGTACCGATTGCTATGTAGGATTGTATCAGTTGGTAACCACTGTCTTCAGGATCTTCAAATGGTTGATAAGCACCCGTGAAACGTGAGATTTTTTCATCCGTTGACATTTGTACACCTACTGCTACTAATACTAGCAAACCAATGAGCATCAGCAATGACAAATGCTTGAATTTAATACCAGAACTGAATATGATCGTGCACGCAATAGCAAAAACAATCGCTGCAGTCCCTACATCCGGCTGCATAATAATTAATCCTAGTAACGCACAAGTAATCACTAGAGGAGGTAATACCCCTTTAAAAAAATCACCGATATAAGCTAATTTTTTTGTGTAAATAGATGATAAATAGATGATCAAGCCTATTTTTACAAATTCAGCGGGCTGAATGGAAAAAGGTCCGATTTTAATCCACGACTGGGATGAGTTAAGCGTAACCCCCATAAATTCGACAGCAAGTAATGACAGAAACATAATCAGAACAATCCATTTGGAAAGCTTCTGATAAAATGTATACTTAAAATAGCTGGCAAATACAAATACTACCAAACCCAGAACGAGCCATATCCCTTGTTTTAGTGCCATATAATATGCTGGCTCATCCTTCATAACAGACGTGACCATACTTGCACTGTAAATCATTACAATACCAAAACAGGCCAATACAATTGGCGAAATCATTAATAGAAAATCAAAAGTTTTCTTTTTTTGTGTCATAAACAGATACCTCGGAATCTAGTATATTGTTCAAACCTTATTCTATCATACTATCACTTATATTTAATATAGGACATTATAAATAGGATAAGCAAGCTAAAAAACAAAAACCTTGCCTATGATGGGGCAAAGTTTTCAGTTATCGTCTATAATGTTGTTGTGATGCCTCATGGAGTACATTCAGTTGCTTTTCCAAATTATCTAAAAGCGCTTTACCATCCTCTTCCCTGATCAGTTCCAAACGGACAGCGAAATCTATTTCTTTTGATAAACCAAACATTTGTGTATCTAGTACTTCTTCATATAAAGGGCATTGTGGCATTGTTAAGTTATCTATTTGAACTTTTATTAATTGTAATATTTTATCTGCGTCAGCCTTCAAAATCGCATAAGCTTGCTCTTCTTTACTTACAGCCACTTCAGGTATCAACTAAAATCCCCTCCGTATTCATACTTCTATTAGTAATAATACCTTGATCATAGCAAAAATGCAAGATAGGACACTAGTCATCAAGGTTAATATAATGTATATGTACGACAAGATTAATATTATATAAGATTTGTTAAAGCAGCCATCCATTTCACTAATGAACAGTCGAAATATTATTCAATTGTTCATCCTGTTGTGTAAAGATATTCCCGGGTTAGCACCCTGATAAATGCATTTTCCTCGATTGTCTGCTATCCTTAATAGTAACGCAACAATGAATGAGGTGAGAGTTAGTGATTATACAAATTAAAGGAAAAGTAAAGTACCCGATAACGTTAGATCCAAGTGTCTGGATTTTTGACGACAGAAAAGTGAAATTAGAGGATGCGTTCTCAGAGACTTCCAAGGAAAAAAATACGGAAGAATCCGGAAGTAAATTAAATAAGCCTCCAGTAAATCACAGTGTAAAAAAATATAACAAAAAAGAATTATTGGCTTATTCATATGTAATGCCGATCCGTGAATTTGCGGAAAATGCCGAAATAAATGAAAGCGCAACGCAAGTAAACATTGTGACAGCGGAGGATACATATTCCATTTCTGTTGAAACTTTATTAGCTTCATTTTTATTATTTTCTATTGATGGCAGACAAATTAAAGAAGATGGTCCCGCTCATCTGTATTTTGGGGATGGATCCAATCAGGAAAACCCTGTGAAAGCCATTAAAACAATCGAATTTGTGTAAAATCACAAAGATTTATTGCTGTATTTTTTATAATAAAATGAGCACACCCACATATTAGATCATGCTACTGGTTGACCCCAACGAAACAGTGCGTTCGGTAGCTTTGCACCCAGATAGCTGTAATAGAAAATCTTTCTAACCCTTCTTTTTCTCATGAGTATATTTTTTAAAAATAGACGAAAAATATACATAGGAAAAGGAGGGTTTTAATGATGAAATATCTGATTTTTTTCTGTTTAAGCCTTATTTTATTTGGCTGTCAACAGGATGTACAGGAAAATGATTTAGCACAAAACACGGATGATGATCTTGGTGCTGTTCAAGTTAAAAACTCTGATCCAACACCGAGTGATGATATGGATAATCAGGAAAAAGCTCAATATTTAGCTAACGTAGCGAGCCAAGTTCCAAATGTCAATGATGCGACTGCCTTGATAACCAATCGTGGCGTGATTGTGAGTATTGATGTAAATGAAGATCTGGATCGTTCTCGAGTCGGTACCATCAAATATGCCGTTCTCGAAGCATTAGAACATGATCCGTACGGCAGAAAGGCTATTATCATCGCAGATGCAGACGTATTTAAGCGACTGCAGGCGATGGGAGAAAAAATACAGGAAGGTCATCCTATTGAAGCATTTACCGAAGAGATCGCGAATATTACCGGTCGCTGGATGCCTGAACTACCATTAAACGAAAAACAAACAAAAAACATCGATCAAAACAAACAGATTATGGAAGACCAGGAAAAAGAAGATCTTGAAGAAATTAATGATGAGCAATCCAATCATCAGAAGGATTAATATGTACATGTAAAGAAGGACAAAACACCCTGCACCTAAAGTACAGGGTGTTTCCTTTATTTATGATCATTCACCTTATTGTTTTACTTTATTATAATAATCGACTCCAAATTGAGACCCTTCTGCAACCATATCTGCATTTTCTAATTGGTCTTTACCGGGATCACCAGCTTCCTCTATCGGTAAATCTGTATTCTCTGTGTTCAAATAATCCTTCATATCTGACCATTTATCCATGAGCATCGACCGCTTATTCTTATCCATTAACATATAAGAAATAGTAGCTACTCCCGCTGCTGCACCAACCATTCCGATCATATTTCGTTTTTGCATCAGTATCATCCTTTCGTGTATTCTTACTATAACTATACCCTTAGTATCACCAGCCAAACATTTAATATGACCTATGGTAAATACCAAAATTATGTTACACTTATATTAATGATGGTATTTCAACACTTAGAGGTGAGACAATGCGAGTAAAATGTGTCATTTGTGATAAAATTAATAAAATAGATAACGATAGCCCACAAGCAAAAAAACTGCGCAATCGCTTGATCCACACGTACTTATGTCCTGAGTGTGATAAACGAATCGAAGAGAAAACAATCAAGCGACATAAAACGGGTAATTTTAAACTATATCGAAAAAAAGAAGTACAAGACCAATATTTATCCTAAATATCTAGGAGAAAAACTCGGCATTTTAGAATAACCCTTACTCAACTCGAGCATGGTTATTCTGCAATTCTTTTATATGACTGTGATTAAATGCTTCCTTTACTAAAAAAAGCTGAACAATTGCTCATTGTTCAGCTTTTTTTTGATTATTATGTTTTCGTTCCTGAAACAACCTTAATCGGTAAACCCCCATGACGACAGCTATGATAAATAAACTTTCAGCCAATGGTAAGTTTAAACCAAAAATCAAAGTTAAAAAGAACATCCCAACAAATAATAAAATATAGATAATGAATGATTGGAGAGGCGATAATTTTTTTGCAAAGCCAAATTTGTAAGCTAATATGGCTAGCACTACTATGGTTAAATATAAAAAGAAAAAACCTCTGATTAAGCTAGCCATCTCTGTTTCATTTGCTATATTAACCTGGCCACCCAGATCCTTCATGAAAAAATCAGCTACTGGCCATAAATTATTCGGTACCTCTATTACAGTTCCTGATTGCATATGTAACCTCCATACTATACATTCAAACAAATCTATTATACTTTAAACGACAGATAAATACAATTTCATAAAAAATTATGATATGCTATTTATAGAGATAATTCAATTGAGGTGACATTATGAAATTCCAGCTATCTAAATTTTTACTAGCATTAACAGTAATCTTGTGCTTCTCTGCTGCTGGTGTCGGCATCGCTTTACGAAATGTTTGGTTTATACTCATTGCCCTATTAGCAGGATTTGCAGTGATGGGGTTTGGTATATCCTTAAAAAAAAGAGAAGCAAGTTAACATACTAGCATGATGCACTGCTAGTATGTTTTTATTTCAATTCGATATAATCAGAAAATAACCGTTCTGTAATCTGATTATTACATGTAAGAATCGTGTTTTTCTCCAACAAATTTACCGGTTGTTGATTCGCTTGCATAGTGACACCGCCAACTTCTTCTACAAGAATCATACCCGCAGCAAAATCCCAAGGTGCCAGGCGCATTGTTAAGTAAGCATCTATAATCCCTTCCGCTACAAAGGCGAATTCTAATGCAGCAGAACCATAAGACCTTGCCCCTCTGCTATCAAGAACTAACTGCTGCACCTTTTCTTCATTAATCCGTTGATTTTTACAAGCTAATGAGCTATTCATAGCTATAATACTCGTCTCAAGTGTGACTTTCTCGTTTAAAGACGGCAACTGCTGATCGTTCTTAAATGCCCCCTCTCCTCTCTTCGCACTATATAACACGTCTTCCATAACATTATAAATGAGACCAATTTCACCGACACCTTCAAAGAAAATTCCAATTGAAATTGCAAAATTCCGTTTTTGATGGACAAAATTCATCGTCCCATCAATTGGATCAATAATCCATATTGTTCCATCTAAATTTTCTACTTTGTCACCATACCCTTCTTCCCCAACAATTTTATGATCCGGGTATGTATGACGGATCTGTTGCGCAAAATATTGTTCAGTGGAACGATCCACTTCTGTAACCAAGTCATTTGCGTTTGATTTTGTATCAATTTGATAATGATCATCTATTTGATCGCGTATAGAAGCACCTGCTTCATAAATCCATTTTGTGGCATATTCGAATATTTCTTGTCGAAGGGCTGTATCCATAAGCCATCCTCCATTCCCAATAATGTACTTCCTATTTTAGCAAATTTTCTGTGTATTTAAAAACCTAGTGTATTCCTTTGCAATTACATAATAATTAGTATAAAATAATAATGATAATAATTTGATTGGAAAGGTGAAAATAATGACGTTCCGTGGATTTAGCAAAAATGATTTTGCAACATTTCAATTAGAAGGTCTTGACGAAAGAATGGAAGCGATCCAAGACCATATTCAGCCAAAGTTCAGAGACATTTACGAAGCAATAGAAGGAGATTTAAAAGCGTTAGCAGGGCATGACATGCACCTTCATATTGCCAGACATGCAAGGCGAACCGTCAATCCTCCAAAAGACACATGGTCAGCGTACTGTCATGATAAAAGAGGATATAAGAAACATCCACATTTTCAAGTAGGATTATGGGATGATCATGTTTTTATCTGGTTAGCATTTATTTATGAATTACCACATAAACAACAGATTGCTGAGAAATTTTTGAAAGAGCTAGAGGATATCGAAAATACGGTACCAGAGTATTTTGATATTTCACTGGATCATATGAAGAACAAATCAAGCAAACTAAGTGAGGTTAATTTACAAGACGGTTTAGAGCGATTTAAAAAAGTAAAAAAAAGTGAATGTCTTATCGGAAGATGTATTGATGCTGACGATCCATTACTTCAGGATGCTGATGGATTTATTGAGACGGTTCGAGATACCATAAGTACTCTTGCACCACTTTATCGCTCGTCAATGAATGTATAGAGAAAGCGGAACCCCTCTGTGCACCTGCGCTCGAGGGGTTTCTGTTCACATTTTAATCGTGTCTTGATTACCAAGATCTTTCGCCTTTTTAATGACACGAAATGGTGTATATCCTGACTGCTTTTCAAATTGTTTATCTAGTTGTTTTTCTTCACTTTTTGATGGAACAATTTCCTTGTAGCGATTATATGCAGCTACAAGATCTTGTTTAAGTACACCTTTTTCATATGCTTTTTCTATTAAAGAAAAGTAATTGACGACATCTACAATTTCCGCTGTCGTCCACGTTTCATCAATCGGATAACTGTAATTCATTACAAACACCTCTTTATAAGCTTCGTTCGTATTTTAACATGTACGTTAACGAAAGTATAGCTAAATAGCTAGCTATTCATCGTCTGATTTGCTATAATACCTTGTGCTTTTAATTTCAACCAGTAAAGGAGTTTCGATGACAGGCATGAATCAATCAGATACACCACTTTTTAGTGGATTAATACAACATACTAGAAAAAATCCAACTGCTTTTCATATTCCAGGTCATAAAGGTGGCAAAGGTATTGACCCTGAATTCCTAGAGTACATTGGTCACAATGCTTTAGCGATCGACCTGATTAATATAGAACCTTTAGACGATCTGCATCACCCTAAAGGAATGATAAAGGATGCACAAGATTTAGCGGCAGATGCCTTTGGTGCAGACCACACGTTTTTCTCTGTTCAAGGAACAAGTGGCGCGATTATGACAATGATCTTAAGTGTTTGTGAGCCTGGCGATAAAATTATTGTACCTAGAAATATTCACAAATCGGTAACTTCCGCATTGATTTTCTCAGGTGCGATTCCAATTTTTATCCATCCTGAAATCGACCATGAACTCGGTATTTCACACGGCATTACTCCAAACGCAGTTAATAAGGCATTGCATGCACATCCAGATGCAAAAGCAGTATTAGTTATTAATCCCACTTATTTCGGTATTTCTGCTGATCTTAAAGAAATTGTACGGATATCACATGAACATAACATACCTGTTCTCGTTGATGAAGCACATGGTGTGCACATTCATTTTCATGATAAGCTGCCACTTTCCGCCATGCAAGCAGGCGCTGATATGGCTGCTACTAGTGTTCATAAATTAGGTGGGTCCATGACGCAAAGCTCTGTCTTAAATGTAAGAGAAGGACTGATCAATCATGAAAGAGTACAAACTGTCATGTCCATGTTAACAACAACATCGACTTCATATATTTTGCTTGCCTCATTAGATGTCGCAAGAAAGAGGCTATATCAGCATGGCGAACAATTGTTACATGATGTCCTCCATTTAGCTGACATTACAAGAAACAGAATAAATCAAATGGAGAATCTTTATTGTCCTGGTGAAGAAATTTTGGGAACAGAGGCAACCTATGACTATGATCCAACCAAAATTATCATATCGGTTAAAGATCTAGGTATTACTGGTCACGATGCAGAAGTTTGGTTACGGGATCATTACAACATAGAAGTAGAACTATCGGACATGTACAATATTTTATGCATTTTAACTACGGCTGATACCGAAGAAGATATAGATTATTTGTTACAAGCTTTGTCTGCTTTAGCTAAGTCCTATCGACAGACTGCAAATCAGCGTGCAGTACATGTTTCGATCCCAGAAATTCCGCTGTTAGCCGTAAGTCCACGAGAAGCGTTTTATGCAGATTTTGAAATCATTACACTTGCTGATTCAGCAGGCAGAATAAGTGCAGAATCAATCATGATCTATCCACCGGGAATTCCAATTTTTATTCCAGGTGAAATTATTTCAGAAGACAATCTGCAATATATTTTTAAAAATGTTGCATCAGGGCTGCCTGTGCAAGGTTTGCAAGATGAAACCTTAGCTACCATTCGAGTATTAAAAGAACGCGTTGCATTTAAATAATACAAATGATGGTGAAAGGGATCTGTATGATGACAATGTAGTAATTTTGATGGTTATTATATGAGCAACGAAACTCCGCAAATATGCTTCGCGTTCTGTTGAGGCTTCTCAGCTAGTCTACTACTTGAATTAGCTTCCGAGCTGACTTGCGACGACTAAGCATACTTCGAAGCATTGCTAAAAGACACTGAAGCATCGCTGCGGATTTTTGGATAAGACTGCGTCAATTAATCCTACGCTTAAAGAAGTGCTACAACGCATGGAATTAGCTAAAAGCAGTGGTTCTAGGCATCATGCTGATTAATATCAAGTATTACCGTTCATAATGTTATCTCTTACTATAGTTGTAGAGCTTAAACATTAGCGTAGGCCAACCATGTAGACTCGAGGTCACTGAAAAACATATTACGGAAATTTATTCTCCCACTAATATAGCTATAAACAGGTTTAAAGTGGTTTCAATCCACCACTTTTATATGATATTTTGCATGAATTTTGGGATTCGATTTTCCTGTCGCAAATTTTTATGAACTTTTTCAGTGGCCTCTGTAGACTCCCGTGGGATCAGCACTAACAGAAGATCCACTACGTCTGCACCTGTGTCTACTAGTATCGCTTCGAAGAAAGCTTCCTCGGTGCAAGGCAGCAAAGAAGTAATTCGTAGAAGCATAGCTTCAGCAGTGCCCCACAGGACGCGAAGTGGTTGGCCGAAGCGGTGTCATACCACTAACAACATTTCAAAATGATATCAAAGCTAGTTTCCACATTCATGCTTTGCATATAAGAAAAAACGGTTCTGATCACTAGCTTTGCTGGTCAGAACCGTTTTAATGTTATTCTGGTAATTGAATTGTTTCTGGATCAGCCATTTCATATCCTTTGTCTCGTAAGCCTGTCACGATATCTTTTAACGCTGCCGTTGTCCAATCTCTATCGTGCATTAATAAAATAGCACCAGGTTTTAGCAAGGAATAATCAATACCTATTTCCGGTGCTTCACCAGACACCATCGCCTTCGTCAATTTTTCTTGATCCATGTATGGTTCAAAGTAATCGTAACCGTAAGTCCAATTCATTAATAACATACCTTGTTCTTTTACATATTGTTTGGCAAAATCCGTATTATCACCATGAGGAGCTCTAAAGAATTTAGGTTTTTCTCCAGTGATTTCTTCTACTAATTGGCTCAGTTCCAAAATTTCTGTTTTTTGCTTTTCTTCATTCACCACTGATAACTGTTGATGATTATATGTATGGTTCCCTATGGTAAATCCCATTTCATAGATTTGTTTTAAATCATCTTTACCTTCTTCAGATTCAAGAAAATGACCATTCACAAAAAAGACCGCGGGAGCATTCAATTCTTTTAAAGTTTTAGCCATTTTCACCGCATGTTCTTCTGGTGCATCATCGATCGTTAGTAACACCACTTTTTCATTAGTACCTTCTTTAAGCGGCTCTAAATTCCAGTTCTCTGTTACTTTATATAGTTTTTCCTTAGGCTGTTCTTCTTCCTTTTCTACTTCTTCAGTATTTTCACTTGAATCTCCCGAGTTGCTTCCGTTATCATCAGTATTTAGCTGGTTTGAGGTTTGTTCAGAATCATCTTCTGCCTCATCGTCGCCAGTGTTATCTGATTCATTCCCTGTCTCGATAGCTTGGTCCTCATTCTCTCCATTTCCATCATTTCCCTGATTTTGATCATCACCACAAGCGACGATAAATAAGAGCAAACCAAAAAGCAAAACTGTTATGTATTTTTTTAACACTTTTTGCTCCTCCTTTAACATAGTGATTGTCCACTCCTCTATTCTAACCCAAAAGACATCTGTGATTAAACCGAAAAGTTTCGTTTACCAAAAATAAGTAAAATAGTATGAGAAGATGATCCTCACTCTTTTATATATTTACATAACTAATTTAGTCGATCTGATATTCGAATATGCTTCATTGTTCACTATTACCAAAACACTTTGTATAGTAAAAAAACCCGGTTTAGCCCCACACGGTCTTAATAAACTAAAAACTATAGAGTTAGCTATAATACGGATTATGTCAGCCTAGTGATCATTTTAAAATGTTTTTAGTGCAAGGATATCTCTCCGGCCAACCACTTCGCATCCTGTGGGGCACGGGAGTCTACGTGGTTAGCCTACGCTAATGTTTAAGCTCTACAATTATTATAAGAGGTAACATTTTGAGCAGTATTATTTGATATTAATTATACATAATCTAGAACCACCGCTTTTTGCTATGCAAAAAAACATGTCAAAATTAACACATTGTCATACAGTTTCCTAATTATAAGAAAAACCGGGAAAGCCCACCCGGTCCTAACTAACAAAATAATATACAACTACCTATAATATGGATTATGTAAAGTAGAAATGTCTGACATTGTGGTAATTTTGATAGATTTCATCTGCTTTGCAAAGCTCCGGAAATATGCTCCGCGTCCTGTGGGGCACGGCTTCAGGTAACTTTGGAAAGAAAATTCTTTTCTTTTCAAAGTGGATCTTCAGCTCGCGCTGATCCCACGGGAGTCTCCGCATATTTCCTGCGCTTAAGGAAGTGCTACAACGTATAAAACAGCTAAAAGCGGTGTCCTAGGCATTATGTTTTGAAATGATATTGTGATATTTATCGATGTGCCCAATTTGCTAGCTCTTACAAAAGTTGTAGCGTATCTTTCACAGCGTAGGCCAACCACGTAGACTCGCGCGGGACGTGCAGGTTCTGAAGCTAACTTTGTTGAAGCGATCTTCTTCACAAAGTTAGCTTCAGCCGTGCCCCGCGAAGTGGTTGGCCGGAGCGGTATCATACCACTAAAAACATGTCAAAATGACTTCTAGGCTGGTTGACATAATCCATATTATAAGAACCCATCTTCATGTTCAGCATGATTACTTCTATGACTGTACTTATATACTTTCTTTACTGATAAAAAAAGAGCCTGCAAAAATTGCAGACTCTTTTCATTTTATTTATTTTGTAATATGGATTGGTGTACCCATTGCGACTTCCGCTGCTTCCATTGTAATTTCGCCTAATGTAGGGTGAGCATGGATTGTTAAAGCTAAATCTTCAACTGTCATACCTGCTTCGATTGCAAGACCAACTTCAGCAACCATGTCACTAGCATTTGGACCAGCAATTTGACCACCGATAATTAAGCCATCATTTTTGCGAGTGATTAGTTTAAGGAAACCTTCACCAGCGTTTAAGGAAAGTGCACGACCGTTAGCTGCGAACGGGAATTTAGAAGCTGCTACGTCATAACCTGCTTCTTTCGCTTCTTCCTCATTGTAACCTACTGTTGCTAATTCCGGATCAGAGAATACAACTGCTGGAATTGCAAGGTAGTCAATTACAGAATTTTCACCACCGATAACTTCTGCTGCAACTTTACCTTCATAAGAAGCTTTATGTGCAAGCGGAGGTCCAGCAACAATATCACCAATTGCAAAAATATTATCTACATTTGTACGACATTGATCATCGATATTGATTAAACCTTTGTCCGTCATTTCAATACCAACTTGCTCAAGACCTAATTCATCTGTATTTGGTTTACGACCAACTGTTACTAATACATAATCCGCGTCAACCGTTTCTTCTTTACCATTGGCTTCATATGATACTTTCACACCGTCTTTAGTTTCTTCTACACCTTTAGCCATTGCTTCAGTAACAATTGTAACACCTTTGCTTTTAAGCTTTTTCTTCACAAGGGCACTCATATTCTTTTCGAAACCACCAAGGATGTCTTTCAACCCTTCAAGAATTGTAACTTCTGTACCGAAGTTAGCATATGCTGTACCTAATTCCGTACCTACATATCCACCACCGATTACAACAAGCTTCTTAGGAATTTCTTTTAGATTAAGAGCACCTGTTGAATCAAGCACACGATCAGAATATTTGAAAGATGGTAACTCGATTGGACGAGAACCTGTTGCAATAATACAGTGCTTAAATGTATAAGTTTGAGAATTCTTGTCGTCCATTACTTTTACTGTATTTTTGTCTACAAAGTATACTTCACCTTGCACAAGATCAACTTTGTTTGCTTTTAATAAACCAGATACGCCTCCGGTTAATTTATTAACAACAGAGCCTTTCCATTCTTGTACTTTTGAGAAATCTACTGAAACATTTTCAGTTTTGATTCCTAACGTTTCATCACCATGTGCATGTTCTGCTTTGTGACTTGCTTCAATTAGGGCTTTTGAAGGAATACAGCCTACGTTTAAACATACGCCACCTACATTACCTTTTTCTACTACTGTAACTTTTTGACCTGTTTGAGCAGCACGGATTGCGGCAACATATCCACCAGGTCCTGCTCCAACTACAAGAGTATCTAATTCAACTGGAAAATCTCCAACTACCATTTATTACCCCTCCATCATAATTAATTGTGGGTCTGCTAAAAGACGTTTGATTTGATTCATTGCCATTTGAGCTGTAGCACCATCAACAATGCGGTGATCGAAGCTTAACGATAATGCAAGTACAGGCGCTACGACAATTTCACCATCACGCACAACTGGTTTTTCTGCAATACGACCAATACCTAGAATAGCTGCTTCCGGGTAATTAATTACTGGTGTGAACCATTGTCCACCAGCTGATCCGATATTAGAAATTGTACAAGATGCACCTTTCATTTCGTTCGGAGCAAGTTTTCCTTCTCTTGCTTTACCAGCTAATTCATTAATTTCACTAGAGATAGCGAAAATGGATTTAGCATCTGCATTTTTTACTACTGGTACTAATAGACCTTTTTCTGTATCTGCTGCAATACCGATATTGTAGTAATGCTTGTTGATGATTTCATCTGTTTCATCATCAATACATGCGTTTAGAATTGGATATTTGCTTAATGCAGAAACCAATGCCTTCACTACATATGGTAAATAAGTAAGTTTAACATCTTGTTCTGCTGCAATTGGTTTGAATTTCTTACGATGTGCAACCAATTCTGTTACATCAATTTCGTCATGTAATGTAACATGTGGCGCTTTATGCTTAGAATTAACCATAGCATTTGCAATTGCTTTACGAATTCCACTCATTTTCTCACGAGTTTCAGGGAATTCTCCTGCTGGAGCTGATGTTGTTTGAGAAGCTTGTGCTTCTTCTTTTGAATCTGCTGCTTCTTCTTGCGTATCAGCTTTTTGACCGCCATTTAGGAAGGCATCAATATCTTCCCTTAATACACGGTTATTTTTACCGGAGCCTTGGACTTCCGCAATATTCACATTATTATCACGAGCATATTTACGAACAGAAGGCATCGCAATAACGCGGTTGTTTTCATCCTTAGCTGCTGGCTTTTGTTTTGTTTCACTGTCTGAGCTAGTGCCTTTCTCTTCTTTTGGTTCTTCTTTAGGTGCTTCTTCCTTCTGTGAGTCATTATCGTCAGAAGCTCCATCATCTTCATAACCTTCTGCGTCGATGGTAATGATTGTTTCACCAACTGTCGCTACAGAGCCTTCATCAAAATGAACCTCTTTTACTGTTCCGTCAACTGGAGATGGAATTTCCACGACAGCTTTGTCATTTTGCACTTCACAAATAACGTCGTCTTCCTTAATTTCTTCTCCAGCTTTTACAAACCATTTTACAATTTCACCTTCATGGATACCTTCACCAATGTCAGGCAATTTAAATTCAAAAGCCATTCAAATGACCTCCCGTCTCGTAATATTGTTTTAGAAATTGATGACTTTGTTTACTTTTTCGATAATATCGTTATAGTTTGGCAACCATACTTCTTCTGCTTGAGTAAATGCATATACTGTATCTGGTGCCGCAACTGTTAAAATTGGTGCTTCTAAGTGCAGGATTGCACGCTCTTGAATTTGAGATACAACATAAGAAGCAAGACCTGCTTGACGTTGTGCTTCTTGAACAAAGACTACACGATTAGTTTTTTCAACAGATTTTAGAATCGTTTCAAAATCAATTGGCATAACAGTGCGTAAGTCGATCACTTCTGCATTGATGCCATCTTTTTCTAATTCTTCTGCCGCTTTAAGTGAAGATTGTACCATTGCACCATAAGAAATTAATGTTACATCGTTACCTTCACGTTTAACATTCGCTTTTCCTAATTCAAGTGTATACTCATCTTCTGGTACTTCCTCACGGAAAGAACGATATAATTTCATGTGCTCTAAGAACACAACTGGATCGTTGTCGCGAATCGATTGGATTAATAAACCTTTTGCATCATATGGACCAGATGGAATTACTACTTTCATACCTGGTTGTTGTGCAATAAGTCCTTCTAATGAATCCGCATGAAGTTCAGGTGTGTGCACACCGCCACCGAATGGTGAACGAATTGTCACTGGTGCATTCATTGTGTTACCAGAACGATAACGTAAACGCGCCATTTGACCATTAATTGCATCCATTGCTTCGTAAACGAAACCAAAAAACTGGATTTCAGGTACAGGACGGAATCCTTGTGTAGCAAGTCCGAGTGAAATACCTGCAATACCTGACTCAGCTAAAGGCGTATCAAATACACGATCTTCACCGAATTCATCCTGAAGGCCTTCCGTAGCACGGAAAACTCCACCGTTTTGACCAACGTCTTCTCCGTATACAAGTACGTTTTCATCATTTTTTAATTCTGTTCTTAATGCATCAGTAATTGCTTGGATCATTGTCATTTGAGCCATGATTTACTTCGACTCCTTTGCTTTAAATTCTTCCATTTGTTCCTGCAAGTGAGCTGGAAGTTCTTCATACATGTTACCGATAAGATCCGTAACTTTTTGTTTTGGTTGTTCATCGGTTTTCTTAATTGCAGCTTTAATTTCTTCTTTTGCTTTTTCGATTACTTCGTTTTCTTCTTCTTCAGACCATAAGCCTTTTTCTTCTAAGAATTTACGGAAACGAACGATTGGATCTTTTTTCTCCCATTCGCTATCCATGTCTTCGGTACGATAACGAGTTGGGTCGTCACCAGCCATAGTGTGTGGACCATAGCGATATGTTAATGTTTCAATTAATGTTGGACCTTCGCCGTTGATTGCACGCTCTCTTGCTTCTTGCGTCGCAGCATAAACAGCAAGCACGTCCATTCCATCAACTTGAATACCTTCGATACCAGCAGCAACAGCTTTTTGAGCTAGTGTCTCAGCAGCAGTTTGCTTTTCAACTGGAACGGAAATCGCAAATTTATTATTTTGCACAACAAAAATAGCTGGGGCTTGATAAGCACCTGCAAAGTTAATACCTTCGTAGAAGTCACCTTGAGAAGTACCACCATCACCAGTGTAGGTAATTGCAACAGATTTGCTGCCGCGCTTTTTCATACCTAATGCTACACCAGCTGCTTGCGTATACTGTGCACCAATTATAATTTGTGGACTTAATGCATTAACACCTTCTGGCATTTGATTTCCGTGATAATGACCACGAGAGAATAAAAATGCTTGGTAAAGTGGAAGTCCATGCCAAATCAATTGTGGAACATCACGATACCCAGGTAAGATAAAGTCTTCTTTTTCCAGGGCAAATTGTGTCCCTAGCTGAGAAGCCTCTTGTCCTGCAGTTGGTGCATAGAAACCTAAACGACCTTGACGGTTTAATGCAATAGAGCGCTGATCAAGAATTCTTGTATACACCATACGATACATAATTTCTTTTAAATCTTCATCTGATAGTTCAGGCATAGCATCTTCGTTAACGATCTTGCCGTCCTCATTCAGAATTTGAAACGTTTGGAACTGTTCTTCAATATTTTCAATAGTACGTTTCAAAAGAATTCACCTCTTCCTTTCTCAATACCTAATTTAATTTATCAAAATTAGCTTTCCCAAAAGATTAAAAAATCTGTACCAAAGTCATTATTATTGCTTTACCCTTTTCGAACAATATTTAATCAGCTTATGTAAATAAAAACTGTTACATAAGATTCTGCAATTAATATTGGTACAATTTTGGTTCATATACAGTTTAGCTTATTGAAAGGAGTTGGTCAAACACTTTGCAATAATTAATAATAATTTTCTTAAGGACTATATAAGATGCTTATCCGCTAAAATGAAAGCGTTTTATAATGATCTGTTTCATTATCTTTTTGCATCTGTACTATAAATTGTTTTTTTAAAACCGCACGTATCAATAATTTATTCATCCAATGAGAAACACCTCTGCTTCCATAATAAGGAAAAAACAGCGTTTAAACATAAGAAATTTAGGTACCTATAATACGGGATTATGTAAACTATCTGCATAGTCTCGCGTCCTGCGGAGCCTATTTCCGGAGCTTTGCTACGCACGATAAAAATATCAAAATTACCACATCGTCATACAGACTTAGTGTACATAATCCTAATTATGAGAACCCATTTTACTGAAATAATCATGAGTATGTTTCACTTTTGCCATTTGTTCAAAGATATTTTTTGGGCATATAAAAAAGCCTTCGGAAACCGAAAGCTTTACTCATATACTACATTTAATTCGACTGAATCATAAAAGTCCTGTTTTAATTGATTGTATGTATCCGTTAATTCGTTAAAATTATCATTGTATTCCATGACTTTATCGTAAGATTGATTAACCGTTTCTATCTGATTACGGAGGTCTTCTTCTTTTAAATCCTCTTTCTTGAACAGTTCATATAACTTCTGATCTTGTTCCAATGAATCCATATAAGCATCATGTAACTGCTGATATGCCTCATAACGTTGTTCCATCGTATCCACAAGTTCTTGTGCTACTTGTTTTGATTCTTCGTCTAAGTCCTCTACGTACTCTTTTACTTTAGTAAATTCTTCTTCTGCTTTGTTCATACTATCCAGCTCTGTCTGTAACAATTCCTTGCGTTCTTTAATAGTAGCAATAGCTTCATCTGATAGCGAAGTGATTTTGTCCATTTCATCAGCTGATAGTTCGATGATTTGATTATACAAATCCTGTTCTTCCTGTTCCAAAGCTGAAAAAGGTTCTTGCTGTTCTGCAAATGGCTGTTCTAATTCTACTGTCTGTTCAAGGTGTTCATACATGTCGTTAGCAACAGAGTCTCCACTGCACCCCACTATAAACAATACAAGTAAGAAACCAGTCAGTAATAATCTCCTCATATTCCCGAAATCCTCCTAAAAACAACATCATTGTTTAATAAGTCAATTCATTATAACATAAAATTACATATCATTTGTATAATTCTAAAAAATGAATATGCGAATTCTATATTTTTTATTCATTTTTCGATATGATAGTAATTACGAATATGATGTAAAGGAGCAATGCAATGATTACTATGGATGACATCGTTAGAGAAGGTAACCCTATCCTAACGAAATCAGCAGAAGAAGTAGCTTTACCCCCAACAAAAGAAGAAAAGGAAACGTTAGAAGAGATGCTGCAGTTCCTTAAAAACAGCCAGGATGATGAAATAGCAGAGAAATACGGATTGCGTGCAGGCGTAGGGTTAGCTGCACCACAAATCGGCATTCCAAAAAGGATGATGGCTGTTCATTTTTTAGATTTCGACGAAAATCAATATAGCTATGGCTTATTTAATCCAAAAATTGTTAGCCACTCCGTTGCTCTCACCTTTTTATCTGGTGGTGAAGGATGTTTATCAGTAGATAGAGAGGTTCCTGGTTATGTACCTCGTTACCAGAAAATAACTGTAAAAGCTACAGATGTAGAAGGAAATGAAATAAAAATTAAATTGAGAGGTTATGCGGCAATTGTATTTCAGCATGAGATCGATCACTTAAACGGAGTCATGTTTTATGATCATATTAATAAACAGGATCCATTCTTCGTACCTGAGAACGCCAAGGCATGTGACCAATAAAGTAACAGAAAAATCCCGGTTTCCTTCATTAGAAAACCGGGATTTTTATTATTTTATCAGTGAAAGCTTTCTCATCGCTTTACTTAATCCATCCTGATCAACATCATCTGTCACAAGACTTGCTACTTCTTTCACTTCCTGTACACCATTACCCATAGCCACACCTGTATGTACAGCTTGAATCATTTCTAAATCATTCAATCCATCACCAAATGCGTACGTATCCTCCCAATCGATATTTAAAGCTTCAATACATTCTTTGATACCATTTGCTTTAGAACCGATCCCAGGTAAGACATCACTCGAGAATGGATGCCACCTTACAAAACGGAGATCCGGAAAATCGGCTTCGTACTTACGCTGTTCCTCTGCTTCATTAAATACTAACACTTGATAAATAGCATTGTTTCGATAGTAGTCAATGTCAACCAGTGGATGATCTAATTTGAGACTCCCCATACTTTCAATAATATGTGGATGATCACTCACAGAAGAACGCATATCATCTACACTTTGGTATACAAGTGGATGGCCTTCCTTCACACTATAATCGGTTAGTTCCGATAGCAATTTATCTGAGATCGGATTGTGATAAATCACTTCTCCATTATGCACAGCATACTGTCCATTGAAGCTGATGTACGTATTTAGATTCAATTCTTTTAATATTTCCTGGATCATAAAAGGCGCTCGACCTGTAGCAATCGAAACAATGATGCCTGACTCCTGAAGTTGAGCAATCGCATCTTTAGAAGCTGGCGGTATTTGTTTGTCGTGGTCCAGGATGGTGCCATCGATATCCAGAAACACAATCTTTTGTCCCAATGTCATTCTCCTTTATTTTTAATTCAACACAAACACGCATCATTATATCATGAATAATGTGAATAAGTATAATCTCGAAAGTCAAAACTAAGTAAAAGAACTAACTGTAAGCATCATGAAAAACGGTACAAGATGAAAATATTTCATTTTTCTTAGCTTTTTTGTTTCAATATTTAGCAAATCATACTATACTATATAGTAATAGGGATTGGATCGGTTCGTTGAATACATGCTTTGCTTGTCTTTTCTATAATGTATAGGAAGGAGTTGGCAACACTTATGTTAAAACGTTTAAGAGAAAAATTAAAACGGCGCATGCGGGAAGTTTTACGGAGAAAACGTATACCAACTACAATAAATCGTTCTAGAGATTTTCAAAAGAATTCAAACAAACCATAGAATAGAAACATTACAAAAGGAGAGATAACATGATCTACAAAGTACTATATCAAGAAAACGCTGCAGAAATACCTGTACGTGAACATACTAAAAGTCTGTATATCCAAGCGTCTTCTGAAAGACAAGTAAGAGAATCGTTGAAAGATAAACAAATCAACATTGAATTTATCCAATTAATGAATGAGGCACATTTAAACTATGAACAACAATCACCTTTTTACAAGCTGGAGCATGCTTAACGTATGAAATTTGTAAAAAATGATCAAACTGCAGTTTTTGCATTAGGTGGTTTAGGTGAAATTGGGAAAAACACGTACGGTGTTCAATTTCAGGACGAAATCATCTTAATTGATGCAGGTATTAAATTCCCTGAAGACGAGTTATTGGGAATTGATTATGTGATACCTGACTACACTTACCTTGTGCAAAATCAGGACAAGATAAAAGGATTATTTATCACTCATGGTCACGAAGACCATATTGGTGGTATTCCTTATTTACTTCGCGAGATAAATGTGCCTATCTATGCAGGTAAATTAGCAATGGGACTAATTCGTAATAAATTGGATGAACACGGTCTTCTTCGTAAGGCGAAATTACACACTTATCAAGAAGATGACATTTTTAAATTCAGAAAAACAGCTGTGTCGTTCTTTAGAACAACACACAGTATTCCCGATTCCTATGGTATTGTTGTGAAAACCCCTCCTGGTAACGTTGTGCATACCGGAGATTTTAAATTTGATTTTACACCGGTCGGAGAACCAGCCAATTTATCAAAAATGGCTGAAATCGGTAAAGAAGGTGTACTATGTCTGTTATCAGATAGTACGAACAGTGAAGTTCCCGGATTTACGTTATCTGAACGAGTAGTTGGTGACAGTATTAATGATATTTTCTCTAGAGTTGATGGCAGATTAATATTTGCTACTTTCGCATCCAATATTCACCGCTTGCAGCAAGTCGTGGAAGCCGCCGTTAAACATAACCGTAAAATTGCCGTATTCGGCCGCAGTATGGAAGGTGCCATAAAAATTGGACAAGAACTTGGCTACATTCGTGCTCCAAAGAATACATTTATTGAAGCACACCAACTCAATCAGCTTCCTGCTAACGAGGTGACCATCCTATGTACTGGTTCTCAAGGGGAACCAATGGCGGCATTATCAAGAATTGCTAATGGTACTCACCGCCAAATTCAAATTATACCTGGTGACACAGTTGTATTCTCTTCTTCACCAATCCCTGGGAATACGCTAAGTGTCAGCCGAATTATCAATCAATTGTATCGCGCAGGTGCAGAAGTCATTCACGGACCATTAAATGATATTCATACATCTGGTCACGGCGGACAACAAGAACAAAAATTAATGCTACGTTTAATTAAACCGAAGTATTTTATGCCGATTCACGGGGAATATCGTATGTTAAAAGAACATACGAAGCTTGCTGACAGTTGTGATATCCCTTATAAGAACAGCTTTATCATGGATAATGGTGAAGTATTAGCGTTAGGTAAGGATCACGCTGCAATTGCAGGGAAAATCCCTTCTGGTTCTGTCTATGTTGACGGTAGCGGTATTGGTGATATTGGTAATATCGTATTACGTGATCGACGGATCCTTTCTGAAGAAGGACTTGTCATCGTTGTCGTCAGTATCAATATGAAAGAATTCCAAATTGCTTCCGGTCCGGATATTATTTCACGAGGTTTCGTGTATATGAGAGAATCTGAAGACTTAATAAACGAAGCACAAAAGCTTGTTTCTAATCATTTGAACAAAGTAATGGAGCGTCGCACAACGCAATGGTCTGAAATCAAAAACGAAATTACCGATACCATCGCTCCATTCCTGTACGACAAAACAAAACGACGCCCAATGATCTTACCTATTATCATGGAAGTCTAATATCAACCAAACAAAAAGAGCAGTGAATCCAATTCACTGCTCTTTTATGATGCTTATAATACGGATTATGTTAACTAACGTTGCGTCCATTTTGAAATGTAGTTAGAGGTATGATGTCGCTCCGGCCAACCACTTCGCGTCCTGTGGGGCATATTTCCGGAGCTTTGCTAAGCAGATGAAATATATCAAGATACCACATTGCTATACAGTAGTCCTAGTTAGTATAATCCGTATTATAAGAAGCGAGGCTATTATTCAATTGTCTCTTTTGTTGTTCAAGATGCTTTTTTCACTTGCCAACTGACAAAGAAAATCCGGGATGTTTATTCCCGGATTTTCAGTGATAAAATATTTTAAGCTTAATCGTCTTCCACAACTAACTGTTTTTCGAATCTGGAGATGTCTTTATCTGCACCAATGACAATCAAAATATCATCTTTTTCGATGTGTTGCGTTGCCATCGGTGAAACATTTATCCCTTTTTCGTCTGCTTCTTTGATCGCGACAACGTTACAGCCGTATTGTGCTCGGATATCTAGATCAATTAACGTTTTACCATGCATTTTCTCCCCTGCTTTTACCTCCACTATGCTGTGATCATCTGATAATTCAAGGTGATCGAGAATATTTGTGGAGATAATACTGTGGGCAATACGTTTCCCCATGTCACGCTCAGGGTGTACGACATGATCCGCGCCGATCTTATTCAACACTTTTTCATGATAATCGTTCTGTGCTTTTACCGTTATTTTCTTAATTCCTAATTCTTTTAACATCAGTGTGGTTAATATACTTGCCTGAATGTCATCACCAATGGCTACAATCACATGGTCAATATTACGGATCCCTAACTCTTTTAAAACATTTTCATCGGTCGTATCCGCAATTACTGCATGGGCAGCAATATTTCTAAATTCATTCACTTTATCTTCCTGCAAGTCGATTGCTAGTACGTCCATACCCTCTGCACTAAGCTCTCGGCAAATACTGCCGCCAAATCGACCTAAACCTATCACAGCAAATTCGCGTTTCATTAAGATTCCTCCAAGCTATGTAATCATACCTATTTTACCATAACAAACGAAAAAGAAAACCAGAAGTCATCCTGGTTTTCTTCCTCACCTTATAATGCGTCCAACATTTCAAATTGCGACTTTACAAGTTCATAATATTCCCCACCATGTTTCATCAATTCATCATGGTTCCCTTGTTCAAGAATCTTTCCATGCTCGAGCACAATAATGTTATCCGCTTCTCTGATCGTAGACAAGCGGTGAGCAATCATGATAGCTGTTCTACCTTCTAATAATCGTTTTAGTGCTTTTTGAATCATGACCTCTGTTTCTGTATCAATACTTGCAGTCGCTTCATCCAAAATTAAAATACGCGGATCAGCAAGCAGTGCTCTGGCAAAAGATAATAACTGTCTCTCACCTGCAGATAAAATGTTTCCTCGCTCCTCTACTTCTGTTTCATACCCGTTGTTTAGACGTTTAATAAAATCATCTGCACCCACAACACGAGCTGCTTCCTTTACTTCTTCATCACTTGCCTCAGGACGACCAAAACGAATGTTTTCCATGATTGTACCAGAAAATATAAACGTATCCTGCAGTACGACGGAAATATTCGTTCGTAAACTGTCTAGTTTCACGTCACGAAGGTCATGGCCGTCGATTTTAACAGTCCCTTCGGTTGGATCATAAAAGCGACTGATTAAATTCGCTATCGTCGTTTTACCTGAACCGGTATGACCGACTAACGCAACCGTTTGGCCTGGCTTCATTTCCAATGAAATTTCATGTAAAGCGATTCGATCCTCATTATACGCAAACTGGACATGATCAAAGACAACGTGACCTTTCATATCTTTAAATGGCTGCGCATTTTTTTTCTCTTTCACATTTGGTTGTTCATCCAAAAATTCAAATATTCGTTCTGACGAAGCCATCGCCACTAATAACTGGTTGTATATTTGACCAAGTCGCGAGATCGGCTCCCAAAACATTCCTAAATAGAAAGCAAATGATACAAAGATACCTATTTGAATGGTGTTATTAATAATTAAGTGTGCCCCATAGGATATCAGAATAACCGTTCCGATTGCATTACTCATTTCAACGAACGGACCAAAATAAGCACTTTTTTTCATGGCTACCCGTTCTTTTTCGTAGTTATCACTATTAACCCCATCAAAAAACTCCGTATTTTCTTTTTCCTGAGAGAACGACTGCGTAATACGAATCCCTTGCATACTTTCGTTCAGGTGGGAATTCAAACGTGATTTCTGGATACGCACATCTTGCCAGGATCGACGGATCGTTCGTCTAAGTTTCGTTGATATGAAGAACATGATAGGCAGAATGATTAATACTGCCAATGCCAAAGGTGGACTTAAAACAAATAACATTACGATAATCCCTGTAAGCAGAACGATATCCATCAATAAATTAATAATCCCATTTGTAAACAGTTCCTGTAAGGAGTTCACATCATTCAAAATCCTTACTAAAATAGAACCTGCTGAACGGGAATCAAAAAAATTGTGCGACAAGCGTTGTACATGGGAGAATAAACTTTTTCGCAGGTCATGAATAACACGCTGCCCAAGGATATTCACCCATTTAATCCTGTATTTGTTTGCTATAAAACTGACCAGGTATAGAATCGAAATGCCAATGATCAGATATGTAAGCAAACTGACATTCTGTTTTGTAATAGCTTTATCAATAACCCAAGTCCCGATAATTACTGGGACCACGAGTCTTACAATTGTAGAAATCAACATGACCGCAATCGCGGCAGGCATTAATGTTTTTACATACGGTTTTAAATATTTCAACAAACGTAACATCTGCTTCCAGTTAAAAGGCTTTTCTACTGCCTGATCTAACGGGTAGTAAAATCGGTTTAAATGAGGACTTTTCTTTTTCGATTGATTTGCAGATATAGATTTCGCCATTTCCCTTCCCCCTTTTTCATTATTTAGTTGATTGTAATACCGTTTCCCTGTCTTGGTATTGAATATCATAAATACGACGATAGGTTCCATGCTGATGAACAAGCTGATTATGAGTTCCTCTTTCGACTATTTCACCTTCGTCTAATACAATAATTTCATCTGCGTGCTTCAATGAAGAAATACGGTGCGCGATAATAAAGGTAGTTCTGCCATCCATTACTTCTTTTAATGCTTTTTGAATTTTGAATTCTGTTTCCATATCTACAGCTGATGTGGCATCATCCAGAACGAGAATGGAAGGATCTATCAATATCGCACGCGCAATAGCAATTCGTTGTTTCTGACCACCGGAAAGTCCCATGCCCCGCTCACCAAGTAACGTATCATATCCTTTTGGCATTTCCATAATAAATTCGTGAGCCTGCGCTCGTTTTGCTGCTGCAATGATCTCATCCATTGTTGCATCCGGATTCCCGTAAGAGATGTTTTCTTTGATCGTTGTAGAGAACAAGAACGATTCCTGTAACACAAATCCGATATTCTTTCGCAACGATTTAAGCGTATAAGAAGACGTAGGTCTGCCATCAACAAGAACCTCTCCCTGATCTGGTTCGTAAAATCTGGTGATCAGTTGGGTAATACTCGTCTTCCCTGCACCGGTCGGACCGATTAGCCCAATAACTTTTCCTTCTGGTGCATCAAATGAAATATTCTTAAGCGCCGCATCATCATCCTCAATATACGTTAATGAAACGTTTTTAAACGTCACATGTCCTTGAATCTGATCCGCTAGCATTGGATCTTCGTCTTCAACAATATCCTCTCTTGCTTCTAATATCTCTAACAACCGTTCTCCTGACGCCTTCGCCTGTGAGAATTGGTTCACGATAAAACCTAAATGCATTAACGGCCCTAATATATAGGTAACTAAACTAAAGAAGGCAACTAATTCACCAAGCTGTAATGATCCATTAATGACCAAATATCCACCGAAAATCAAAAGTGCTACCATAGATATATTCCCGATGAATTCCATCAAAGGAAAATACCGCGACCAAATATTTGAAGTGAAAATATTTACTTCTTTATAATTGGCATTATTTTTTGTAAAACGATCGATTTCAAAATCCTCTTTGGATAGGGATTTAACGGTATTCATCCCGCTAACATTTTCTTGTATTCTCGTATTCAGTCGTCCTAGAGATTTACGGACATTACGAAAAGCCGGGTGAACTTTTTTATCGAAGCGGTACACAACGATGGCTAGAAACGGCATTGCAGCCATGGTAACTAATGCTAATGGTATGGAATAAAAGAACATGACACATAGAGCAATCGTGATTAATAATGTGACTCGAATCAATTCTCTAAAACCTGCTGCCAAGAAAAACTTAAACCCTTCCACATCCATTGTAAGCCTTGACATTAAATCCCCAGTTCGTGCATTGTCATAATAAGTAAACGAAAGCCTTTGCAATTTTTTGTATAGTGCATCACGTAAAACATATACAGATTTAATTCCAAATAAGTCACCTAAATACTGTTGAAGGAAATTGGCTATCCCTTTAATAACCATTAACCCAATAAACGTCACCGATAGAATCGGTATAAGCTGATACTCCTGTCCTCTTACAACGTCATCAATCGTTTTTTGCAGAATGATTGGATAAGCGAGAGTAATTGCTGTAACGATTACAACGAATAAAACTGACATGAGAAAGTACCTTCGAAACGGCCAATAAAACTGTTTCAACTTCTTAAATATTTCCATTTAATTTGCACCCCCTAATTTTTTACGTATGTATAAATATAACGGCATCCGAAATAAAATTCCACCTTTTCGACTCAATTTCTTAAATTATTTTTTAGTTTTATTATTTGAATGTTGAGGTATGTATACTATATGATAGAAATATTCACATAAAAAGGAGGCATAACATGTTTGAAGATGGACTAGCAGTGGATTGGGGCTACATATTAGACATTGTCATCAAGTTTGGAATTCAGATTATTATTCTGATTATTGCTATGATGATAGTTAAACCAATTGGCAGAAAAATTATCTCTGCAAGCATAAGAAAATCAAGCTCAAAACAAAATGTATCAGAAGCAAGAATACAAACATTAGAGAAATTATTACTTAACGTATTTGCATATGTATTAATATTTGTATTCGTCGTCATGTTCTTTGCAATTATCGGATTAGATATTGCTCCTCTAATTGCAGGTGCAGGTGTTGTCGGTCTGGCTATTGGTTTTGGTGCTCAAGGTTTAGTCAGCGACATCGTAACTGGATTTTTCATTCTATTAGAAAAACAAGTTGATGTTGGAGACTATGTTACTACTGCTGGATATGGCGGTATTGTAGAAGAAGTTGGCTTGAGAACAACACAAATCCGCGGCTTTGACGGTACTCTGCATTTTGTACCGAACCGTGAAATTTCCGGCGTCAGTAACCACTCCAGAGGAAATATGCGTGCACTAGTTGATATTGGAATCAGCTATGATGACAATATTGATGAAGCAATGACTGTATTACAAGGAGTATGTCAGGAATTTGAATCTGATCCACGCTTTGCAGAAGGCCCTGATGTATTAGGTGTACAAGCTTTCGGCTCAAGTGAGGTTGTATTACGAATTATTGGTAAAACTGTCAATATGGAACAATTTGGTGCAGAACGCGATATTCGCAAACGTATTAAAGAAGCATTTGATGCTAATAACATTGAAATCCCATTTCCGCATCAAGTTTATATTCAAAAAGACAAGTAATAAAAAATCCGGGCCGTTAACGCCCGGATTTTTTACATCCATAAATAGTAACCGCTTTCCCCTTTCAGGTAGACCCTCACTCCGCTCTTTTTAAATTACACAACAGAGTAAAAAGAAAAACCAATCGTTCTTATCTAACTTGAAATAACTGTAAACTACCAATGATACGAATTATGAAAACTAGCCAACCTTGTGTTTATTTTGAAATATTTTATGTGTTAGGATTAGGATAACGCTCCGGCCAACCACTTCGCGTCCTGCGGGGCATATTTCCGGAGCTTTGCTAAGCACATCAAACCTATCAAAATTACCACATTATAATACTGATTCCACTTTACATAATCCGTATTATAAACATCTCCCCCCTCCTCCTTTATAAAAACCGAACAAGATTGAATGTTTCAAATCATTGCCCGGCTTTTTGTTATAATGCCCTCATCATAGCCGTAACAGCTTTTACCCCAACTTCGATTGCATCTTCATTGGGATTAAGCTGGCTGTGATGTAATCCGTACGGGGAATCAACTCCTAACCAGAACATGAATCCTGGAATCTCTTTTAAGAAATAACCGAAATCCTCACCGGTCATCGCGGCATTCGCTTCTTTAAATTGGATACCTTCTGCATCGACTGTTCTAGAAAACAAATCTACGTATGCTTGATCATTACTAACTTGATAGTAATTAGCACCATAGTCCACATCAATTTGACAATCATAAGCTAATTCAAATCCTTTGATTGCCCGCTCCAATTCTTGTTTAATCGTAATCATTGTTTCAGGTTGCAGAGTGCGAATGGTCCCTTCCAAACGAGCAGTTTCAGCAATAATATTCTGAACCGTTCCCGCGGTCATCTTACCTATCGTAATCACACCACTATCAAGTGGATCAACTTTTCTTGAAATAATTTGCTGGATTTGCGTAACAAACGTACTAGCAGTGACAATCATATCTTTCGTCAAGTGTGGATAAGCCGCATGTCCACCTTTTCCGGTGAAATCCATGAACAGTTCACTCGTATTGGCAAACAATAATCCCGCTCGGCTAGAAACCGTTCCAACTGGCAAATCAGGTGCAATATGTAATGCAAAAATACCATCGACTTCAAATTGTTGAAAGACCTCAGACTTCAGCATTGGAGCTGCTCCCCCAGGCCCTTCCTCTGCTGGTTGAAAAATAAATAATACATTATCTTCAATTGGATTAGCACTGATTTGATCGAGAGTGCCGAGAGCAATCGTCATATGAAAATCATGCCCACATGCATGCATTCGATCAGCATGTGCAGATGCAAATGGTAATCCGGTATTTTCCGCAATTGGCAATCCGTCTATATCCGTACGATAAGCCATTGTTTTCTTTGGATTTGTCCCCTTAACCAGTACGAATAACCCTGTTTCCCACTTCGTAATAGCAATATTTTCACGCCCCATTTGTTCGATCGCATCTATTAAATAGGCTTGTGTTTTAAATTCCTGAAAACCTAATTCAGGGATTTGATGTAATTCTCTTCTAATATTCAAAAGCTGGTTCTGCTCCATGATTTACTCCTTTACCTAATTAAAAATCATTATTCACTATTTTAAAACAAGGCAGGATCTTGGCGATCCTGCCTTGTTATTACTTAATCATCCAATTTGCGAAGTGCTTCCATGATTTCAGTTTTTGCCTTTGTTTGATCATCAATTTCTTTGATAACTTTAGCTGGAGTACCAGCAACAACAGTATTTGGCGGTACATCTTTCGTTACAACAGCACCGGCTGCTACAACTGCTCCTTCTCCAACACGTACCCCTTCTAATACTACTGCATTTGCTCCAATTACAACGCCATCTTCAATGACAACTGGCTGAGCAGAAGGTGGTTCAATAACCCCTGCTAATACAGCACCGGCACCGACATGACAGTTCTTACCTACTGTAGCACGTCCACCAAGCGAAGCATTCATATCAATCATGGTTCCTTCACCAATAACAGAACCAATATTAATCATGGCACCAAACATGATAACAGCACCATCGCCGATTTCTACTTGTTCACGAATAATTGCACCTGGCTCGATACGTGCATTGATATCTTTCATATCTAATAATGGGATTGCCGAATTACGACGATCATTCTCTACTACGTAATCTGTAATTTGATCACTGTATGTATCAAGTAGTGCTTTTATTTCTTTCCATTCACCAAAAATAACACCATTCGTTTCATTTAAGAATGTTTGTACAGAACCGTTTGCTTCTATTGACGCTAAATTAGTCCCTTTTACATACACTTTTACAGGTGTAGATTTTGTACTGTTTGAAATAAATGAAATTATTTCATTTGCATCCATTTGCTTCATTGATTAGTCCTCCATTAAATTGTTGTCTTTATAAATGTAACAAAACAATAGCCTTTTTAACAAGTAATATTATTTTGTTGTATACATGGATTTATTCACTTCTTTTAGTATGGCACGTCTTGTCAGGATACCAATAAAATAACCTTGCTCATCAATTACACAAGCAAAGGCATGATTAATAACCACTTTTAGACAGGTGAGAAAATCCGTATCCTCTGTCAAAGTTGGCTGATCCTTCTGCATAACAGCTTCCACTTTAATATCTGCTAATCGTTCCATCTCAAATCGTTCCATGCCCATTACGCTTTTTAAGATTGGTGTTTTCGCAATTGTACCTTTAAATTTGTATTCTAAGTCTAAAACAGGAACCGACGAATAACCTGATTCGACTAACACAAGCAATGCATGCTCGACAGGGTTCCCTTCTTGTACATGCGCTACCTTTTCAGCTGGGATCATTAAATCTCCTACCGTCAAATCAGTTAGCGTTTTCTTTAACACACTAGACATATGGGACACTCCTTTTTGTTTTGGTGAAGGAGCTATTATGACATCACCTCTCTATTTTAACATATTCTATAATAATTTGTGTAATCTAATGTCTCGATATCATATCTGATATACTCCATGCTATAATAAGTAATGAGTGTTCGTTAAGAAAAGAAAGGGTTTATTAAATAATATGAAGCGAAGAACTTTTTTAAAACGTTTATTTGGCAGTTTCATCGCGATGTTCGGGCTTAGTGGCGGAACTTATTATTATGCTCGGGAAATCGAAACAAGTATGCTGGATGTTCATCATGTAACGGTGCCAAATCTCAAGATTTCTAAATCATTTGAGGACTATCGTATCCTGCAATTTTCAGATACACATATTGGTTTTCAATATTCGTTAGATCAATTAGAGAAATTGGTTGTCGAAATCAACCAGGCAGAGCCGGATCTTGTCGTGTTTACCGGTGATTTGGTTGATAATCCGCACATCTATAACATCCCCAACAGATTGATTACTCTCTTGCAAAGTATAAATGCAAAAGATGGGAAACTGTGGATTTATGGAAACCATGATCATGGGGGTTATGGAACAGATATCATAAAAGAGGTATTTGATAAGGCTGGTTTCGAATTGTTGCAGAATGGACACAGACAAATACAAAAGAATGATGCTATGATAAATATTGCAGGCGTTGATGATGTCTTGTTAGGCTCTCCTGATTTGGGACAGGCAATGGATGGATTAAATGATACATATTTTACTATTTTGCTTGCTCACGAACCTGATTATGCTGACATCGCAAAAGATTATCCAATCGATATACAACTGTCTGGTCACAGTCATGGAGGACAAGTTCAATTGCCTTTCGTCGGGTATATTTATACGCCACACCTTGCTGAAAAATATGTGGAAGGCCATTATCAAGTTGGCGGTACACCACTGCAACTGTATGTCAGCCGCGGGCTCGGCACTACCAGGTTACCTTACCGTTTCTTGTGCAAACCTGAAATGACAATTTATCAATTAAAACAAATGTAATACAGGAGTGATGAGAATGAAAAAAATATTGCTAGTGTCACTGGCACTGCTCTTTATTTTAGTTGGATGCGGTACCAAATCATATAATGGTGATTTTTCGTTTGAAGTACAAGATTTTACATTCACTGACCAAGATGGTGAAAGCTTTTCAAAAAGTGACTTGGACGGAAAGTTTTGGATAGCAGATATGATTTTCACCAATTGTGAAACGGTTTGCCCGCCAATGACTGCCAACATGGCACGATTACAGAAACAATTAGACGAAGCTGGGATTGATGCAGAAATTGTTTCTTTCAGTGTAGATCCGACCAATGATTCTCCTCAAGTTTTGAAGAACTATATTTCCGAGCGCGGTGGAACTTTTGATAATTGGCACGCATTAACTGGTTATACCGACGAAGAGATAAAAAACTTTTCGGAAAAATCGTTTAAAGCCTTTGTTGAAAATCCTGAGAACGATGATCAAGTAATTCATTCCACTACCTTCTATCTCGTTTCACCGGATGGCAATGCAATTAAAGGGTACAATGGTCAAAAAGCGGATAATATGCAAAAAATAGTTGAAGATATTCAATCAATGAATTAAAGTGGAAAGTAGAAGAGTTCGCTCTTCTACTTTTTTATTACGAAGAAAAGGACGGTGAATAGATGGAAGAACAAAATCCAGAAATCAATGAAATTGGCCATGCCCTTTTTATTGTGAATCGCCATGCAAAAACAGCACTCGATCCGACGCAATTATATCAATTAAAAAACGAAACGATGAAAAAGCTCTTAGCAGATCAAAAAGCAGTCAAAGTTGGACTGCATTTTTCAAATAACCCAAAGCAAAGCAGACAACACTCTGTCTTACTTGTTCAAGTGGGAAGCTATTATTTTCATATGCCGCCATCCAAAAATGATATGCAAGCTCTGAATCATCTAGGTAACCTCGATGATTCTTATCGAAACCCTAAACCTTCCCTATCATTAACAAATGCGAAAAAAATACTGTTATCCTATTTGAATTGGCCAGCATCAGTATCTAAACAGAAACAGTCCAAGCCTAAACCTAGGTATTCACCATTTACAAATTCTCCTTCTTCTCTTTCTCCTTTTTATCATAAGCGAAAGAGGTGGTAATTTGCCTGCGCATTCAAGCCATAAAAGAGGCTTATACTTTACTAGCCTCTTTTCCCTAACACCTCTTTATTACGAGTGCTTTCTGCCTATCACTTTATAATAGAAATAGCCCGTTTCACACTTAAAACAATCGAAAAGATAGCAACTGCATATAAAAAATACTTCCAGTCATTAGCTGCTGTAAATCGAGTCATAATTAAACACATTAGTAGAATGACAAATAAATAGGTAATGAAGGCATTCCATTCTAAAGCCATCACAAATCGAACAAACGGTTTTAATAGAAAATACAGTGCAATAAGACCAATCACGACATATACGACAAAACGCGCTTCCGCTTGCATTGTTAATAGTATATAATCCGATCCACTCACTATTTTATTCCATAACTCTTTTAGCATATAGTATCTCTCCCTTTTGATTTATGATAAAATAAATGCTAGTTTTGATAACTAGTACTATTATCTCCAAGCTTTTTGCTAGTTATAATCGAAATATCGGGAGGTAACAAGATGGAAGCATCTATAAATCGTCAAGTCAAAGACATCGAAATATCAGGAATACGAAAATTCTTCAATATGGTCGCTGATAAATCAGACATTTTATCATTAACTATAGGGCAGCCGGATTTTCCTACTCCTGAACATGTAAAAGCCAAAACAAAAGAAGCGATCGATCTTAATAAGACTACCTATACTCATAATGCTGGTATTTTACCATTAAGACAGGCCATTGCCTCCTTTGTTAACAAGAAATATCAATTGGAATATAACGCTAATAAAGAAATTATTGTGACAGCAGGAGCTTCGCAGGCGATTGATGTTTGTTTACGTACAATAGTGGAAAATGGAGATGAAGTCATTCTCCCTGGACCGGTTTATCCAGGTTATGAACCACTTGTTAAACTTGCAGGAGGCGTTCCTCGTTATATTGATACACGCCAAACTCAATTTAAAGTAACGGCAGATGCAATCGAAAATGCGATAACTGACAAGACAAAAGCTATTATCATACCTTACCCATCGAATCCTACTGGTGTCACGTTAACCGAGAAGGAGCTAGCAGACATAGCGGCCGTCATTAAGAAACATCAGCTTTTTATGATTGCAGATGAGATTTATAGTGAATTGGTTTATGAAACAAGTCATATTTCAATCGGAAGATTTCAAGAAATTCGCGATAAAGTAATCATTATCAACGGGGTTTCGAAATCACACTCGATGACAGGGTACCGTATTGGCTATATTCTTGCTGCCGAATGGCTATGCAAACATATGCTTAAGGTTCACCAATATAACGTCTCCTGTGCGTCATCAATCAGTCAATACGGTGCATTAGAAGCTATTCAAAATGGGATGAATGATCCTGTTGAAATGAAAAAAATCTACCACATGCGTCGAGATTATGTCTATCAACGACTCAAAACGATGAATCTAGCTTTCTACAAACCAGAGGGTGGTTTTTATTATTTTATTGACATTCGTCATCTCGGCAGTACATCTTTTGAAGTTGCCTTACAATTAGTAGAGAAAGCAAAAGTGGCATTAGTACCTGGCAGCGCATTTTCCGAATATGGTGAAGGTTATCTTCGACTATCCTACGCCTACGATATGGATACATTACAAGAAGGATTAGACAGAATAGAACCGATCATAAAACAATAACGGTACTTATTGATTATTGAAGCTTCGGACTTGACGTCGGTCATAGTTCTGGTATTACGAAAGAACACCAGGATTGGTTAGTCCTGGTGTTTTTTTTCATCTTGTTTGCGCTTGTACATTTCATAATCATTAAGTAACTCATCAAGCTCTTGACTAATATGTATAGATTCTTTACTTGTAATTCCTTTTTTGAGAGCAACATCGGTCATCTCTTTGCGTAATTTCTCAATCTTACTTACTAAACTCATTGGATATACTGACATTTTTACCGTGTTACCCCCTATTTTGGTTCATTGTTATACAACATTTTCGTAAGCGTTATTGATTATCGCAAATAATTTTATCAAAGTAAAGCAAACCGCAAAATAAGACAAATCTTTTAAAATTCGCCACCGTTTCCCCCACTAAAAACAGGACCATTCGACATAGTTTTCCAAAAACAGTTTTAGGATAATCGATTCGGTTCTATTCCAAAAGAGGTAATATGTACTATTGTCCGACACAATATTCATTAGAAATACAGTCACCGCATACACCACCTACATCTTAATGTAAGCGTTTTTCCATTGCGTTCAGACAATTAGGGTTGTTTATTCGTTAGTATTGAGGTTCAGCTGTTATATAACGCATTTGTGGTACAGATTAGGAAAGTATAATGTAGTTTATTGACAAAAACCTCAATAGTCAATGAGCTATCGAGGTTTATCCGATTTGGTAATTATTTGACGCGATCAAAAATACTATATCCTATACATCCAATTAAGATCACAAAACAAACGATACCAAATAACTCTGATTCTCCCATCATTCACACCTCATTTTTTCAAGATAATGCTTCTTCTAGTATACCTCACCTGTCCATTTTAATAAAGAAAAATTCACTAAAATTTCTCTACTTATATTAAAGTTAACAGTCAGATCATGCTATAATAGAAGCGTCCGACTTATTTGATTTTGGAAGGCGAGGAATTATTTTTGTCATTTTGCCCAAATTGTGGAAGTCAGGTCCAGGAAATGGAGACATTCTGTGTATCCTGTGGTAAAAGACTTCCTGAAGATATACTTAAAAGAAAAAGACCAGTTAAACCATCCAAGAAATGGTGGTTCTTACCTGTTCTATCTATACTGATAGCCTGTTTAATCATTGGATCTGTTTATGTGTTTCAGCGCTATCAAACGAATAAAGCTTTATCCTATTTTAATGAAGCAGAAGAAATGGCTCAAATCGGTGATTACAAGCAAGCATTAACGCTAATAGATTTTGCATTGGAATATAAAGAACGTTTTCCAGCAGCTGAACAAGTAGGTGCTTTTCTGAAGGTTGCTATTCAAACAGAGGATCAGTTCAAGCAAGTCAAAACCACCCTTGACGAACATCATTTTCAACAATCATTTGATATCCTGCAACAATCAGAAGAATCCCTTCAGCACTTTAACGGTGATTTAGTCGATCAACTAATGGAACAGAATATGTTGTTGAAGAATCAGACGATGCTCGCACAGGCTACCTATCAACTAAGCAATGACCCTTCAAGAGACGATTTAAAAACATTACTTTGGGAAATACAGGATATATCAGAAGATCAGGCTGCTGATGTGAAAAGTCAAATTACTGAAAAACTAGTCTCCATGACATACAAAAAAGCGACTGCTCTCTTAAATGATCTGCAATTTTCAAAAGCGTTACTTGTAATAGATGACACAATGAAAGTTATCGAAAGCTCAGAACAACTGGAAAGTTTAAAGACAACCATCAATAAAGAAAAAACAGCTTTTGAATCTGCTCAAGAAGAAAGAATAGAACAAGCAATAACAGCTTTTGAAGAAGAACAGGAATTGAATGAGAGTCATGCTATCGAATTAAAGGATATACAATTACAAAAAGACAAAGACACGTGGAAAGTAACTGGTGAGTTAAAAAGTGTGGCAACTGTACCTATTCATTCAATATTAGTTAAGTATACAGTTTATGATGAGGAGGAAAATGCTCTCGTCGATAATGAGGTGTATGTCTTCCCTGAAACCTTATATCCAAATGAGGTCGGTAAGTTCGAATTCACTCATTATGACATGGAATCAGAGGCTAAACAGCTGACACCAAAAATGGAAGAAATCACTTGGTATTTAGACTAACGACTCGGAGGCAGATAATGTTTAAATATAGAAAATACATTCCGATTACCATGACGGTTTTGATCTTGCTTTCAGCCATCATTACATCTGTCTACCTGGTAACAAATTGGAATAATCAACCATTACAAGTTAATAATACATTGGCAACCAGTATTAAAAATAATGATAGTGACACGAGCTTAAAAAATATTATACACCAATCACAAAAATCCGTCGTTCAAATTGAAAGCACAATAGATGTCACAACAAAGACGGGTTCTGGTTTTTTGATAAATAATGATGGAGATATTATTACAAATGCACATGTTGTGAAAGGTGCAGATTCCATTGTCGTGAAATTATCTAACACTCGCGAATATCCTGCTGCCATCGTCGGGATCGGTGAGGAACAAGATTTTGCCGTCATTCGTATTCCTGATATCAATGATCTTGAGCCAATCCCTCTGGAAACGAAACAATCCATAGATATTGGAGATGAGATTATGGCAATAGGCAGCCCGATGGGAATACAAAACAGTGTATCATTAGGTTTGATTGTCGGTACAGACCGTTCTTTTACTATTAATGATTACCAATATGATGAGGTATACCAAATTTCTGCAAACATCACTCATGGTAACAGTGGTGGCCCACTCATTTTACGTAGTAATGGCAAAGTAATCGGTATTAATTCTGCTGGCATTTCTGATACTGATATTGGATTCAGTATTCCTATCACTCAAGTAGCAGAGAAAGTCAGCGAATGGACAAGTAATGTGGATGAAGATGAATTGAACTATCTTTCTCCTCTTAATCAGCAAGTCGATAAAGAAAAACTAGAAGAAAATGCAACCTATGTTGCCGATTACTTCTTTGATAATATCTCATTAAGAGATTATGTTAATGCCTATTCTCTTCTTGGCAGCCAGTATCAAGGACAAACAAGCTATACAGCATTTCGTCAATCTTTTCAAAATATGATTGATTTAAAAGTCGAGAAGAAAGCAATCAAAAATATTGAAAATGAACAAGCAGAAATTGAGATTAACGTAAAAACCACCGTTCGCAATAATAATTATGAAGAAAAAGAACAAGCAATGACATACAACGTGACAATCGGCTATGAGAACGATCAGCTGAAGATTTTACAACTTGATAAAGTAAACGAATGAGACGGGGTGCTCTGTTGAAAAATTTAATCACTACTCTATTCTTATTATTTCTAATAGCATGCAGTCAGCAAGATACGGATGAGACAATGATTACCAATGAAGAGATGGAGAATTCTGAACTACCTTTGACTGAAGAAGTGAATATAGAGAACACATTGGCAGAAGAGGAAAATCATAAGTTAGAGTTTGTTTTGGATCGGGAGACTGTTACATTAAATACAGAAAATATTCCAATACTAAAAGAATTTCTATCAGTAATTTCGGATCATCAACAGGCTTTAGCAGACATGTCATTGGAAAACTTAGACACAGAAGGACTCTACCTCCTCTCTTTTAATTGTAATGAAACAACATGTTCCTATCTATTACTTGATCGCAATGAACCAAATCGAACTTATTTACTTGATGATCTGGTGCTTATAAAAGAGATTATCCCGTCTCCCGAACGGAATCATTTAATTTTTTTATACAAACAATATGACGCAGAGTACTTCACGCTATTTAATGTCGAGGATTGGAAAGTTCTTCATCCCCAACCGGAATTAACAGACATTAAAGAAATTATAGAGGCGACATGGCAGGATGATGAAACCATCGACATCACATATCATATTAACGACAATCAAGAAGCACACCAGCAAACAATTTCCCTGTTCGCTGAAAATACTATTGAAAACGAAGACAAGTAAACACAATTTAACATAAATATAGTTGAAGCTTCCGTTGTTCAAAGTCACTCTAGATCATTAGATTCTTTTACAAACTATTAAAGCGAGCGTCCACATGGCGCTCGCTTTTTTTCACTACTCAAATGTGATCGTTTCTTTTGTTTTGATATCTACCCTTTCCCCATCAATGTAGAATTGAGTATGAATATAAACCGTATGATTACCTTTTTCTAATGTTTCGAACAGCAACGGTGCCTGTGGATAGTATTGGTAATCAGCATTTAACTGTTTGGTGACCGGACTTCCTGTGAATGTTGGGTTATCGGCATCTATAGTTACTTGCGTTAACGGGGAGCGATGCTCAATTACAAGTGACGCTTCACCTGTATATTGTAATGAGCGTAACACCTGAAAGCCATCCTCTATAGGCTCAATTCTTATATGTACGATGAAATCCTCATATTGCTTCTCAAGTTTAACTGTTTCTGCAAGGACAGGTTTTTGAAAGGCACCTGTAACGAACAGCATGATGGCCCCAATACAAGCGATTACAATGATCGTGAAAGTGAATCGTTTCCACACCACTTGCCATTCCTCCTCCACTCTTTCTCCTTATTCTATATAGACGATTATAAGTGCCTTTTTGTTTCATTTCATTTTAAAATGTATATTTTTTTCAAAATTCTACAAGATATGTATAAGCTTGATTTCATATATGGAAGGAAGAAATGAGAGATGAAAATAGCACGTTACATCATGATATTTTTTACCGCAATGCTTGTTGCATGTAATAATCAGGAACCTTCTGCTCAAGAAGATATCGAATCAGATATTACACAAATCAGCTCCAACACTCCAAATTCCAATGAAATTAATACAATCTCTACCAAAGTCAAAGATTATTTGGATAATCAGACTGACGATGTTGCATCTTACAAAGCAATACATATTAATGATGAACTATTTGTAGCATTTACAGCAACACCTTTTAAACAGGCAGTCGAGCAAAATATTGAAAAAAAACTAAAGAAAGAATTAAAAAAGATTACCGGATCGAAAGACGTATTCGTTACATCTGATCAGAAATTTTATATCGAATTAACAAAAATCGAAAACGAGCAGTTAACAAAGAAAGAAATGGAAAAAAGATTAGAAAAACTAAAAAAACTTGCCAAGGAAAGTGCATAACGGAGGAATAAGAAATGAAAGAACCACATTTATATAAAGATTATGAAAAAAGCAAAGAACCTAAACGTCCCATATTGAAAAATTGCATCAAAGCCTTTCTGGTTGGTGGCTTCATTTGTTTAATTGGTCAAGCATTATCGACGTTTTACATGTATTTTTTTAATTTTACGGAACAAACGGTTGGCAATCCCACTGTTGCGACATTGATTTTTATAACGATGCTTCTTACAGGATTCGGAGTATACGACCGATTCGCTCAATTTGCTGGAGCAGGTACAGCCGTTCCTGTTACTGGATTTGGCAATGCTGTTATCTCGGCTGCAATTGAACATCGAACAGAAGGTTTTGTGCAGGGTGTGGGCGGAAACATGTTTAAGCTTGCCGGTTCCGTCATTTTATTCGGTGTTTTTTCTGCGTTTATTGTTGCATTAATCAAAACAATTTTTTCTTAATTGGAGTGGCGCGATATGATTACAGGTAAACAAACATGGTTGTATGACACACCACCCACTATCATCTCAACTGGTGTAGTTGGAGGTCCTTTCGAAGAACAAGGCAATATTCCGAATGACTTTGATTATTTTTATACCGATCAATGGATGGATGAAAAATCATTCGAACTTGCTCATCAGCACATGATCGAAGATGCTTGTCATTATGCCATAGACAAAGCAAATCTTGATCTTAGTGATATACAGTTTTTTCTACATGGAGATCTTATCAATCAATTGACACCTTCTAATTTTGCAGCACGCGGTCTGGCTATTCCTTATCTTGGATTGTTTAATGCTTGTGCTACTTCCATGGAAGGATTAGCTCTATCTGCTTTAATAATGAGTCAGATGCAGGCTGAATATGTGATTACTGGTGCAGCAAGTCATAATTCTGCTGTCGAGCGACAGTTTCGGTACCCTACAGAATACGGCAGCCAAAAACCAGATTCATCTCAATGGACCGTTACAGGTGCTGGAGTAGCTATTTTAGCTAAAAATGGAACAGGCCCAAAGGTAACCTCTGCTACAATCGGCAAAGTCGTCGACCGGCAGTTGAAAGATCCGTTTAACATGGGGGGTGCTATGGCACCTGCAGCGTATGATACCATCACACAGCATTTAAAAGACCGGAATATCACAGCAGATTATTATGATTATATTATCACTGGTGATTTGGCCAAATATGGACGAGACATTTGCCTTGATTTATTGACTAAAGATAATTATCACATCCAAGAAAGTCAATTTATTGACTGCGGACTAACGGTTTACAAGCCGGATCAGCCAGTCTTTGCTGGCGGTAGTGGACCAGCTTGCTCTGCTGTAGTAACTTACGGCCATTTTGTAAAAAAACTCATGCAAGGGGAATGTAATAAAATCCTCGTAGTAGCGACAGGTGCCTTACTTTCTCCATTAACCGTACAGCAAAAGCAGACAATACCTTGTATTGCCCATGCTGTTTCAATTGAAAATGTTTAAGGAATGAGGTGAAGATAAATGGTATTTCTTTGGGCATTTCTCGTAGGAGGACTGATTTGTGTTATTGGTCAGTTATTATTCGATGTAGCCAAACTGACACCTGGGCACACGTTAAGCATCCTGGTAGTAGCGGGAGCTATTTTGGATGGCTTTGGATTATATGAACCACTAATTGATTTCGCCGGGGCAGGTGCAACCGTACCGATCACAAGCTTTGGTAATTCTCTCGTTCACGGAGCCCTCGCTGAAGCGGAGAAGCACGGGATAATTGGAGTTGTGACAGGAATGTTTGAAGTTACTAGCGCTGGTATTTCCTCTGCGATTATATTTGGCATGATCGGCGCAATTTTCTTTAAGGCAAAAGGATAAGAGCGGGACACAAATTTAATCAAGAACATTCTGTTGCATACGATGCTTTATGAGTTTAGATATGAAGGTGGTTCGCTTTTGTGGTACCTTCGCTTGCTTTCTTAGGTGCTTGCTCTAGTCTGGAGGCTTTCTTCCTCTTGAAGGTATTCCTTTTCCAAAAGCATTGCTTCTCTCATATCAATTCGTTCTCCTAAAGTCTATTAACATTGCTGAGGATGTATAAAAAAACACTAACGCTATACTCGAATTATAAGAACCCCTACTCATATTGAGCATGTTTAATTCTGCGTTTCGCCTTTATGACTGTAATTTTACTTTCATTACGCATAAAAAAGGTTCCGATCAGATAAGTTGACCGGAACCTTTTCTGTTAGTTACATCGTTATATAGACTTTACCAAGCTGCTGCTGCGAAGAAAGATACGAAAAGGCCTCGTCGATATCTTCTAAGCGATATCCTCTGTCAAGGATAGGCTTCAAATCATTATCTTCACAGAAACGGAGCAATTCACGAAATTCGTCCCTGCTCCCCATTGTCGAACCAATCATTTTATATTGTCCATAGAAAAATTGACGAAGATTAAACGTGAACTGATCATCTGTTGAAGATCCAAAAGTGACCAGACGTCCTCCCTTCTTCAGAACTTCTAATGACCTGTTAAACGTCGCACCACCAATACTCTCAATTACTAAATCTATTTGTTCATCTTCGAGCGCACTCACCCAATCTTCACTCGTTAATAGTCCTTTATCATAATCTAACTGACTAGCTTTTTCTAATTTTTCTTTATCTCTAGAGGTAGTAATGACTCGTGCACCTTTAGCTATGGCCATTTGAATAATAAAAGAGGTCACTCCGCCTCCTGCGCCAGGGATAAACAACGTCTCCCCTTTTTTCAAATTCCCTTGAGTGAATAATGCTCGGTATCCTGTAAGAGCAGATAATGCAAAGACACCAGCCTCTTCCCAGCTCATGTGCGAAGGCTTCGCTTCAATAAAATCTTCTGAAATCAACATATATTCAGCAAATGTACCATCCAGAATTTTGAAAGATGAAGGCGGTGCATCCGTTTTGTCATACCAGTTCAAGCTCGGATTGAACACCACTTCGTCCCCAGGTTGAAAGCGTGATACCTTTTCTCCGGTTGTCTCGACAACGCCCGCCCCGTCTGAACCAAGTATATATGCTTGATCTTGGGAACCAATTCGTTCTTTCATTTTTAAGTCGCGATGATTCAATCCAGCTGTTTTTACGCGTACTAGAACTTGTCCTTCATTCGGCTCTTTGACTGGATGTTCGAATAATTGCTGGTCTCCGTGTTTAACGCCAAAAACTTTCATCTACTCATCTCCTAATTTATTGATCATGAAGATCATGAAGGGGTTTACCTGTTGCAATACTATCTTTTAGCCACTTTTGTATATGTCCTATTCCTGTCGCTCCATTTAATGGGTACTGGATACGATCCACTTCGTCAAAGACTTCTTCCAGGAAAGGTCGATATTTTTTCCCTGTCAACGCAATAATTTCGTTAAATGATTGCAATTGCTTTTGTTTAACCTGACGTTGTAATGTCGATACGGTGACTACATTAGGGTCATTCTTCCGAAAAGTGAGATCATAATTTCCAGGAACAACATCGCTCGGCAATAACATGCCATGTTTTCCCGAAATAATCACCCAATCTCCTCCAAAACAATCGACATATTGCCTGCATAATTGGTGAAGCACACCAATATATGCATTTTTTGCTTCTACAGCTCCGATATCAGGTTCTCTATCCCAAATCTTTTTTTTGCCACAGGGAATGATAAATAATTGCGCCATTACCTTCTCTCCTATCTTATTGTCATATTATACAAAATCGAAGCTGACAGTGTAAAATAATTTAAAATTATTCATATGATGCAATCCAAATCAGCACAACATTGTAATCGTTTACTACTAAAAACACTAAAGTTAGAAATATTAGAAAGTTCACGAAAAACGGTTGACCAAATCGGATTTTGGTTGTATTATTGTCGTCAATCAGATATTTCAGAAAATTACTTATTTTTAAAAAATCTGTGGACAGAATAGTATCAATCGTATAGTATAAAATATAACAAGATAAATAGAAAAACGTTGACGGGAACAAAGGATTTGGATCAGGTATTCATAGAGAGCCAAGGCTGGTGGAAACTTGGCAGTACCCCCTTCTCCGATTACTCATCCCAGAGTGTTGTGTCGAAAAGTAAGTCTTAGTAAGCACAGCCAGGTGTACGCAACACCTGTTATCAAATGGAAGCTGACACAATCAGCTTCATGAGACAATATTCGCGAGAATGTTGTGAATCAGGGTGGTACCGTGAAAAGAAAGGCCTTTTCTCCCTTGTTTGTTGCTATTATCAATAGCATAAGCAAGGAAGGATTGGCCTTTTTTCTATCTATAAAGAAAATATAACTCATTATATAAAAGAGTTGGTTTTTATTAAATCGTACAATTAGGAGGGATTGGAATGGAAAGAACACAGAAGCAAGACCAGCAGACAGCCGCTGAAACAAAAGAACCCAGAACAGGTGCTGATCTACTAGTCGAATCGTTAATCAACGAAGGTGTTGAAACTTTATTCGGCTATCCTGGCGGGGCTGCATTACCCATCTTTGATGCTTTGTATAAAGCACAATCAGCCTTTGACCAAATTCTTGCACGGCATGAGCAAGGTTCAATTCATGCAGCGGAGGGCTATGCCAGGGTCTCAGGTAAACCAGGAGTTGTCGTGGCAACGTCAGGACCTGGTGCAACGAATTTAGTTACCGGGATTGCTGATGCAATGATTGATTCTCTGCCAATGATCATCATTACTGGTCAAGTTGCTCAGGGTGTCATCGGAACCGATGCCTTTCAGGAAGTTGATGTGATGGGTGTAACGACACCTATTACAAAGCATAATTATCAAGTACGAGATGTAAAAGAATTACCTCGGATTATCCGGGAGGCATTCCATATTGCAACAACAGGCCGGCCAGGTCCAGTACTGATTGATATGCCAAAAGATATTTCGGGAGAGATTATCGATGAAAGTTTCTCTCCGAACATCGAATTAGATTTACCGGGTTATCAGCCGACAACAAAGCCAAACCCACTTCAAACGAAGAAATTAGCAGAAGCAATCAGTAATGCGAAAAAACCTGTTCTGTTAACAGGCGCAGGTATTTTGTTTGCGAAAGCATCTGAAGAAGTGCTGGAATTTGCTGAAAAGTATTCTATTCCGGTCACTTCTACCCTGTTAGGATTAGGTGCTTTCCCTGGTAATCACCCATTATTCATGGGAATGGCCGGAATGCACGGGACATACACGGCAAACACCGCATTGTATGAATGTGATTTGTTAATTAATATCGGGGCAAGATTTGACGACCGTTTAACTGGAAAATTATCTTCCTTCGCTCCAAATGCTACAGTTGCCCATATTGATATTGATCCTGCTGAAATTGGCAAGAATGTACCTGCCGATATTCCAATCGTCGGCGATGCAAAGGCAGCACTAATCAGGCTGTTAACACATGAAATCGAGCAGCCGGAACATGATGACTGGCTAGTCCGAATTCATGAAAACAAAGAAAAATATCCATTATGGTTTAATAAACCTGAGCAGGATATGATTGGCCAATGGGTTATCAAGCAAGTGCATGAAGCAACCGATGGAAATGCGATTGTGACTACGGATGTAGGACAGCATCAAATGTGGACGGCTCAATTTTATACGTTCAACAAACCAGACAAATGGGTGTCATCAGGCGGATTAGGAACAATGGGCTTTGGTTTCCCAGCCGCGATTGGCGCTCAACTTGCAAAACCAGATGAAACGGTTGTAGCTATTGTTGGAGACGGTGGTTTCCAAATGACATTACAGGAATTGTCCATCTTACAGGAAAAAGGGTTACCAGTTAAAGTCATCATCGTCAATAATCAGGCTTTAGGAATGGTTAGACAATGGCAGGAGAAATTCTATTCCGAACGATATTCACAATCCATTTTCAGCATTCAGCCTGATTTTGTTAAACTAGCTGAATCTTATAATGTAAAAGGATTGCAGGTGAAATCACAAGAGGAATTCATCAAGGCTATTCCTGAAATATTTGATTATGAAGGTCCAGTTGTTGTAGATGCTCGTGTTTTACAACAGGAGAATGTATTCCCGATGATTGCACCTGGCAAAGGATTAAATGAAATGATTGGGGTGAAACCATGAAACGAATCATTACAGCAACTGTCAGAAACCGTAGCGGTGTTCTCAATCGGGTAACCAGTTTACTTCAACGTCGCCAGTTTAATATCGAGAGCATTTCCGTTGGCAGAACCGAAACAGAAGGCATGAGCAAGATGACTTTTGTGGTAGATGTGGAAGACTTTCAGAAGTTAGAACAGGTGACAAAACAGCTGAATAAACAGATTGATGTTATCAAAGTATCAGATATTACTGATAAAGCAATTGTTGCCCGGGAACTGGCACTCATTAAAATTGTCAGCAACAGTCAGCTTCGGGCAGAAGTGCAAGGAATTATTGAACCATTCCGCGCTTCTATTATCGATGTAAGTAAAGACAGCTTATCGATCCAAGTAACCGGGAAGCCGGATAAAATCGAAGCACTTATTGAACTGTTGCGTCCATATGGCATTAAAGAATTAGCAAGAACTGGTGTCACCGCATTCGCTAGAGGCCAACAGCCCAGCACACAAGATGGCAGTAGTTATTCTTCATTACTAGGCTAATAATAATTAAATTATTATATAAAAAAACAAATTTTGAGAGGATGTAGTAAAGATGACAAAAGTACTTTATAACAACAATATTAATGAAGAGGTTTTACAATCTAAAAAAATCGCTATTATCGGTTACGGTTCTCAAGGCCATGCCCACGCATTAAACTTAAAAGAAAGTGGTTTTGATGTAGTAGTTGGTCTTCGCCAAGGTCGTTCATGGGATAAAGCAGTTGAAGATGGGGTTGACGTTAAGTCTGTTGCAGAAGCATCACAAGAAGCAGACGTTATCATGATTCTTCTTCCAGATGAGTATCAGCCATCTATCTATAAAGAGGCAATTGAGCCAAACTTAGAAGCAGGAAATGCGCTTGTATTCGCTCACGGTTTTAACATTCACTTTAATCAAATCGTACCTCCTGCAGATGTAGATGTATTCTTAGTAGCACCAAAAGGTCCTGGACACTTAGTACGCAGAACATATGAAGAAGGTGCTGGTGTACCCGCACTATACGGTATCTTCCAGGATGCAACTGGTCAAGCGACAGACGTTGCACTTGCTTACGCAAAAGGGATTGGCGCTGGACGCGCAGGGATCCTTCAAACTACATTCCAGGAAGAAACAGAAACAGATCTATTTGGTGAGCAAGCTGTACTTTGCGGTGGTACCTCCGCACTTGTAAAAGCTGGTTTTGAAACATTAGTAGAAGCAGGTTATCAACCAGAAGTTGCCTACTTCGAATGTTTACACGAATTAAAACTTATTGTGGATCTTCTTTATGAAGGTGGCCTTGAAAACATGCGTCACTCTATTTCCGATACAGCAGAGTGGGGAGATTTCATGTCTGGTCCAAGAATTGTAGACGAAGATACGAAAGCACGTATGAAGGATGTACTTTCTGATATCCAAACAGGTAAATTCGCACAAGGATGGATCTTGGAAAACCAAGCAAATCGTCCACGTTATTCTGCGATTAAAACTGCTGAAAGCCAACATCAAATTGAGAAGGTAGGTAGAGAACTGCGTGAATTAATGCCATTTGTTAAGCAAAAGGCAATTAATAAGAAGGAAGTGGTCTCTAATGACACAAATTAAGATTTTTGACACCACTTTGCGTGATGGCGAACAATCACCAGGTGTCAATTTGAATCAACTAGAAAAATTAGAGCTTGCGAAACAATTAGAACGCTTTGGAGTAGATGTCATGGAAGCAGGATTTCCTGCTTCCTCCAAAGGGGATTTCGATGCGGTAAAGAAAATTGCTGACACGGTAAAGAATGTTTCCGTAGCAGGATTAGCACGTGCTGTTAAGTCAGATATTGACGCATGTCGCGACGCTTTAGTAAATGCTACCAATCCTAAATTGCATGTTTTTATTGCCACCTCCCCTATTCATATGGAATACAAATTAAAGAAAACACCAGATGAAGTCATTGAAACAGCCGTCGAAATGGTGAAATACGGCAAACAATTTTTCGACCATGTAGAATGGTCTGCTGAAGATGCCTCCCGCTCTGATCTTGCCTTTCTTGCAAAGATTATCGAGAAAGTCATCGATGCCGGAGCAACCGTCATTAACTTGCCAGATACAGTAGGTTATACAATGCCTCGTGAATACGGCGCTATGTTTAAATATATAAAAGAAAATGTTCCGAATATTGAAAAAGTAGATCTATCCTGTCACTGTCATGATGATTTAGGAATGGCGTTAGCCAACTCTTTTGCTGCAGTAGAAAACGGAGCCACACAAGTGGAAGGAACAATTAACGGCATTGGTGAACGTGCCGGAAACGCATCACTGGAAGAATTTGCTGTCGCATTAAAAATCCGCAATGATTATTATCCTTATTATACACAAATTGTATTAAATGAAACAAAACGTACTAGTGACATGGTTAGTAAATTCACAGGTATGACGGTTCCAGGTAATAAAGCAGTTGTCGGTCGAAATGCATTTGCCCATGAATCGGGAATTCATCAGGACGGTGTACTAAAAAATGCAGAAACTTATGAAATCATTACACCTGAATTAGTCGGTGTTCATTCTAACAATTTAGTGTTAGGTAAACACTCTGGACGCCATGCCTTTACAGATAAAATTAAGCAATTGGGATATGACTTACCAGAAGAGAAATTAAAAGAGGCTTTCAAAGCATTTAAATTATTAACTGATCGAAAAAAAGAAGTGACGGACGATGATTTATTCTCTATTCTTACCGATATCCAAACAGATACTTCGAATGTGAGACGATATCAGCTACGACATTTTCAAGTACAATACGGTTCTAATGATCAGCCAAGCGCTTCTATTTCTCTTTCCACTCCAGATGGTGAAACCATTGAAAATACCAGTACAGGTTCTGGTAGCGTGGAGGCTCTGTATAATACGTTAGATCAAATAGTTGCAGAAGACACACATCTTGCCGACTTTCAATTAAACTCGATCGGTCAAGGACGTGATGCACTTGCCGAGGTTCATGTCAGTTTAACCGTTGATGGCCGGACAGTAAGTGGTCGCGGCTCTGCTCAGGATGTTCTCGAAGCTGCCGTGCAAGCCTATATAAACGGTGTCAACCGTGCTATCTATCAACAAAAAAGCAATTTAGTCTGAAGCAGGAGGTTTAATCCATTGAGTCATAACATTGTCTTGCTTCCTGGCGACGGTATTGGAGCAGAAGTCATTTACGCTGCCAAAGATGTACTGGAAGCAATCAGTAAAAAATATAACAGAACATTCCGTTTTTCATCCTATGATATTGGAGGAGTGGCTATTGATCAGCATGGTACTCCCCTCCCCGATGAAACAGTAGAAGCTTGTAAGCAAGCAGATGCAGTCTTGTTAGGCGCAGTCGGCGGGCCTAAGTGGGATAATAACCCGTCTGATTTACGACCGGAACGAGGTCTTTTGGGAATTCGCAAAGCACTAGATTTATATGCAAACCTTCGCCCTGTCAAAGGCTTCCCAAAATTATTACACGCCTCTCCTTTAAAAGAAGAAATTATTCAAGGCAGTGATCTGCTGATCGTTAGAGAACTGACAGGCGGACTATATTTTGGTCAGCCAAGTGAACGAATCGATAATGGTAATGCAGTAGTCGATACACTGTCTTACACAAAAAAAGAAATGGAACGAATCATCGATAAAGCATTCCAAAGTGCTACATTACGTAACAACCACTTAACGTCGGTTGATAAAGCTAATGTGTTGGAATCAAGTAAATTATGGCGAGAAATTGTGGAAGCAAAGAAAGCCGAATATCCGGATGTAACAGTTGACCATGTGTTAGTTGATGCAGCTGCGATGAAGCTGATCACTAATCCAACACAGTTTGACGTCATCGTAACAGAAAATATGTTTGGAGATATTTTAAGCGATGAAGCTTCTGTACTAACTGGTTCACTTGGAATGTTACCTTCTGCCAGTCTTGCTGAGGATGGTGTTGGTTTATATGAGCCAGCACACGGATCCGCACCAGATATCGCTGGTCAGGGAATCGCCAATCCAATTGCCATGATTTTATCTTCAGCTATGATGCTTCGTTATTCTTTTGATATGAATCAAGAAGCAGATGCCATTGAAGTTGCTGTTGAATCTGTTCTCAACCAGAATTACCACACGGCAGATTTAAAAAATGAGCAAGGCGCTTTAGTGAATACATCTGAAATGACAGATTTAATTGTTAAAGCAATTAACCGATGAAGCTAAAATTCGTGAAGAAGTAATGCTCCTCTATACTTCTTCCCTCTTTTAGCCTCACCACATAAAGCATGTAAGGAGTGAAAAAAGATGAGAAAGCCAAAAACAATAATCGAAAAGATTTGGGAAAAACACGTCGTTCATCACGAAGCAGGTAAACCAGATCTTTTATATATTGATTTGCACTTGGTCCATGAGGTAACCTCTCCTCAAGCTTTTGAAGGACTAAGAATGAACAACCGAAAAGTACGCCGACCTGATCGTACATTTGCCACTATGGATCACAACGTTCCTACCATTCATCGTAATGTCATCAAGGATGAAGTGTCCAAAACACAAATGGAAACATTAAAAGCCAACTGTGATGAGTTCGGTGTACCTTTAGCAGATATCCATCACCCGGACCAAGGTATCGTACACGTTATTGGTCCAGAGCTGGGATTGACACAACCTGGGAAAACCATTGTATGTGGTGACAGTCACACATCTACACACGGAGCTTTCGGTGCTTTAGCCTTTGGTATCGGTACAAGTGAAGTAGAACATGTGCTAGCTACTCAATCCATTTGGCAGCAAAAGCCAAAAACATTGAACGTGAAGGTTAACGGCAAATTGGGTACAGGTGTTACTGCAAAGGATTTAATTCTGGCTATCATCGGCAAGTTTGGTGTAAAGTTCGGTACTGGATATGTACTGGAATATACTGGGGAAGCAATCCGTGACCTTTCCATGGAAGGTCGTATGACCATTTGTAATATGTCCATTGAAGCTGGCGCTCGTGCCGGATTAATTAGTCCAGATGATACAACGGTTGAATTTCTACGTGGCAAACGTCATGTACCACAAGGAGAATCCTTTGATAAGCTAGCAGAAGAATGGAAAGCATTAGCTAGTGATGATGGTGCTGTATACGATGAACAAGTAGAAATCGATGCAGATGAAATCGAACCTCAAGTAACTTGGGGTACGAATCCTGGTATGTGTATCCCTGTCAGCGCCAACGTACCAACCGTTGAAAAAGGTAAAAATGCCAATGACCAAGAAGAAATCAAACGCGCATTAGAATATATGGGATTAACTGGTGGCGAACCAATCTCATCTGTCAAAGTCGATCATGTTTTTATCGGTTCTTGTACCAATTCTCGACTTGCAGATTTACGAAAAGCATCTGAAATTGTGAAAGGTCAACAAGTAAATCCTGATGTACGTGCCATTGTCGTACCAGGCTCTCACAGCGTCAAAACACAAGCAGAAGAAGAAGGCATTGACGTTATCTTTAAAGAAGCTGGCTTTGAATGGCGCGATGCTGGATGCAGCATGTGTCTAGCGATGAATGATGATGTGGTACCTGAAGGGGAGCGTTGTGCATCCACATCCAACCGAAACTTTGAAGGGCGTCAAGGTACTGGAGCTCGTACACACCTGGTCAGTCCTGAAATGGCTGCCGCCGCGGCAATCAAAGGTCATTTCGTTGATGTTCGTCATTTAGAAGTTCCAACACCAAGCTAACAAATAAAGGGGGTAACGATGGATGGAACCAATTCGTAAGCATGAAGGACTTGTCTTTCCTCTAAACAGAGCAAATGTCGATACAGATCAAATAATTCCAAAACAATTCTTAAAGCGTATTTCTCGTCAAGGATTTGGCCAGTTCGTTTTCTATAATTGGCGATTTGATTCAAAAGGTGACTTACGCGAAGATTTTTCATTAAACCAGCCAAAATACGAAGGAACGTCTATTTTAGTCGCTGGTGAAAATTTCGGCTGTGGTTCGTCACGTGAGCATGCACCGTGGGCATTACAAGATTATGGATTTAGAGTGATTATAGCACCTAGCTATGCTGATATTTTTTACAACAATTGCACAAAAAACGGCATCCTTCCGGTCAAATTAACGGAAGAAGAAGTGCAAACACTTATCAGTAATGCTGAAGCAGCACAATATCATCTTACGGTAGATCTCGAAGCCAAAAAAGTATATGATAATAAAGGCTTCGAAGCATCGTTTGATCTAGATGATTATAAACGCGAAATGCTTCTAAATGGCTGGGATGAAATTGCCGTAACCCTAACCCATGCAGACAAAATCGATCAATTTGAAACAGCAAGGGACTAATCGAAAAGCTGACTTTCTAATAAGAAAGTTAGCTTTTTTTCATAAGAAAAGTTTTTATAATACGGATTATGTAAACTAACAGCTTAGTGATCATTTTGAAATATTTAGGGTGCTTGGATACCCGCTTCGGCCAACTACTCCGCGTCCTGCGGGGCACGGCTAAAGATCCCGCGGGAGTCTCCGTGGTTGTCCTACGCTATTGTTTAGGTTCTACAACGTATATAATAGGAAGGACTTTGAGCGGTATCTATCAGTGTCATGACTTGATATTAGTTATGCATATTGCTAGCACCACTGCTATTAGCTAATCCATACATTGTAGAACTTCCCTTAAGCGTAGGAAATAGGCGGAGACTCCCGTGGGATCAGCACGAGCTGAAGCCGTTCCCCACAGGACGCGGAGCGTATTTCTGGAGCTTTGCTAAGCAGAAAAAACATGTCAACATTACCATATTGCAATGCAGTTCTACTTTACATAATCCGTATTAAAGGAAGCTGTAAATATTATGTTCGCTATGTCTTGTCCGTGTAGATAATCAAAATCAGGACTGGAAGGTTGTTTGGCTTTGGCTTCGATTTTTAGCTTAACTGTAGTTTCTCTCCTCCCTTTCACATTATTCACTTCCTTTACCATAATCCTCATCTGTGGATTCGGCGAGTTATGGACATACTAAGCTCGTAAGGAGGTGCTTGAAGTGATGAATCATGAACTACTTCAGCTGTGCCAAGAAGAATTATTCCAGAGGAAGCAAGTCCTGCAGCAACACATTGCTGATCATTTCAACCTGGAACAGTCTCAGCGTGAATCCACATCTGAACTGTCCAATTATGATAACCATCCAGCCGATTCAGGCTCTGAATTATATGAGCGAGAAAAAGATATAGCACTGAATGAACATGAAAAACAAGAACTGTCAGATATCGAACGTGCTTTACAAGCGATCGATAATAAAACGTATGGAAAATGTGAAGTATGCCACAGAGCGATTGATCAAGAACGTTTAGCAGCAATGCCTACAACTTTACGCTGTAAAACACACGCAGAACAGCATATCGATAATCATCGACCAATTGAAGAAGATCTGCTCCACTCAAATGTCGATGAACAAGAGTTAGAAAACGAGGATTATACCATGTATGATGGTGAAGATACCTGGCAAGATGTTGAACAATACGGATCTTCAGACGGTGTATCTGACTTTTACGATACAGAAAAAGATTATTCGCATATGTATTATCAATCAGAAGAACTGGTCGGCAGTGTCGAAGAGCTTGAAGGTTTTTTATTAGCTGGATTAGATGGAAAATATATTGGCGTCAATGAAGCACATGAAAAATACGAAGATTATTTAGATGAAAATGACATTAATTCAATTATGTATGATTAAACAAGAGAGTAGGACCTGCCGTTCACACCGGTATGGTCCTACATTTTATTTATTGCAGTTTTTTCGGTATTGGAGTCTGATGTTTTTTGTCCGCGACTTCCTTAAAGATGTCTTCTTTGCTGTTTTTTTGATTTAGTGGCGGTTGTTGCTGCGGAAAAGCTTCATTCAGTTTTTTAATTTCTTCCATAACCATCTTCATATCTTTTTTTGTCATAGGTTGCGCATCCGGTTTCATTAGGCAGCCTAATTTCCCATTCGGTTCAATAGTAGCCCACTCTACATCGCTAATTTTATTGATATTTTGCTGACGAAGCATCATCTCTAGCAAATCCACCGTAAGCCTGTACCGCTTTAAGTTTTTTTCATTTAGTTGCCCATTCTCGATTAATATTGCTGACTTACCTGTAATAAATGTTTCAAATTTATCTGATTTTAATTGAATAAATTCCATCACAATTAAAGTAAGTATTAATACGGCACTGACACCAAATGTCACCCAAATATTTTTTCCGGAGACTGGCTGGATAAGTAAAGAACCTATTGCAATCATTAGCACCGTCTGTGTCAGTGTCATCTGGGAAATCGACTTTCTGCCTGCTAATCGTAAAAGCAGTGAGCCGAGTGCAATAATTAATATTGACTTCCAAATCCAATCAAATTCCACTTAGAACATCCTTTCTATGGCTAAGTACTTACGTAAAATACTCTAGCTGGGCATTCGGAAAGAATTGCTTCATGTAATCAAATAAATGTTCCTTAATTTCTTCTTCCTCATCTTTTTGATAAATATATTTGACCATTCCGTATTTTCCCCACTTATTTCTTCTTTTTCCTTCATCTAGCTCAAGCTTCGTCATCGGATAATTTTTTTGAATAACTCGCTTAGCCGGTTTGGTAAATCGATGTTGGATAAATTCGAAAGTTATATTCTTTTTAGCATCTTCAGGCAATTCCTTATCAAGACGTTCAAACATATGATAATAGCCTTCTTTCCAACCTTCATGCAAATAAATAGGCGCTACAATAAAGCCTAATGGATATCCTGCCCGTGCTACTTTCCCTGCTGCTTCTATACGTTTAGCCAATGGAGAAGTGCCTGGTTCAAAGTACTTAATTACATAATCTGCGTTAATGCTAAAACGGAACCTCGTCTTTCCATTGTGTTCCGCATCCAATAGATGGTCGACATGATGAAACTTTGTAACAAATCGTAATTTGCCAAGCTCTGATTTACCAAAAAATTCAATCGTTCGTTTTAAGGAATGGGTAAGATGATCAACCCCTACTACATCAGACGTACAAGATGCTTCAAACCTTGTTTCTTCTGGTGCTCGCTCCTTCATATATAATGTGGCGGCATCTAATATCTCCTCGACATTTACATACGTACGTATATATGGTTTACTTCCCATTGTCGTTTGTAAATAACAATAATGGCAATGCCCCATACAGCCAGTCGCTAATGGGATAGCGTATTCTGCAGAAGGTTTTGATGTATCAAATTTTAATGTTTTACGAATGCCTACTACTAAAGTGGATTTTGCAACGCGGTACTTTTGAAAGTCGTTTTCACCTGGAAGATTTCGAACTTGATTATGCGACGTAGTATATCTTATTTCTACATCTTCTTTTTCGAATTTTTCTTTCAATTCGGCACCTAATGGATATTCCAAAGCTTTCGGTTCAAAGTAAACGAGTTGAGGACGAAATGGTCTTACCATCAGATTTCGCCCCCGGAAACATCTCCGAAATAATACTGATAGGCTTGTTCCGCTTCCTCAGCACTTCCATATACAGCCATTTCTTCACTTAAAGGATAATAGGTTTCATAGAGAAATACTGCCAAACCACCATTCGGATCTTCAGGGTTCTTTACAACGGCTGCTTCTTGCACATTCGCTACATTTTGCGTATGTGGGTTGCGATAAAACACATAAACAATGTCACCTGCTTGATAATGCATACGTCACTTCCTTCCTACTTGATAGGATGGAATAGGATAGCTAAAATTATGTAATGAACCATTTATTTTTAGTATAATGGGATACAAAAAAGGGATACAGTTGTTTTTGTTTTTAAACTGTATCCCTTGCTACTATTAATAATCACTATCGCTTTCTTCACCTTTCACAATCGCAACACTGGCGCTTGCTCCAATTCGGGAAGCACCTGCTGCAACCATTGCTTCTGCGGTTTCGGTGTCACGGATTCCTCCAGAGGCTTTGACGCCGACATTAGGGCCGACTGTTTTTCTCATTAAGGCAATGTCTTCTTTCGTCGCTCCACCTGTGGAGAAACCAGTAGATGTTTTTACATAATCTGCACCTGCTGTGATAGCTAGTCGACAAGCCATTTCTTTCTCTTCATCTGTTAGCAGACAAGTTTCAATAATAACTTTTACTAATGCTTTTTCACTTGCAGCTTGTACCACTGCTTCGATATCTTGTTTAACTGTATCATGATGGCCATCTTTTAATGCCCCAACGTTGATTACCATATCAACCTCTGTCGCACCTTTTTCTACTGAATATTTTGCTTCAAATGCTTTTACTGCAGAGGCTGTTGCACCTAAAGGAAATCCAATTACTGTACATACTTTTACTTCTGAGCCTTTTAATAATTCAAAAGCATACTCCACCCATGTTGGATTCACACAGACAGAATAAAAACCATTTTCTCTTGCTTCATTACACAATGTTTCAATTTGCTCTCTGGTCGTGTCCGGCTTTAAAGCAGTATGATCAATTTTGTTTGCTAATTTCATTTTAGTTTTCCTCCTTTTAACCTTTTACCCGGGACATATCATTGGCGATAAACGCACCAGGCAGTAAAGCGCGTACCGATGTCTCTTCGATGTCCCCTTGCATATTTGTAAGTAAAACTTTCATATCTGGGTCACAAAGCTCAGCAAGAACTTGTCGACAGGCACCACATGGTGAAACTGGACGGTCTGTATCTGCCACAACGGCCATCATCTTAAATTTTTTGGATCCCGTTGCATAAGCATGGAATAATGCTGTTCTCTCACCACAATTACACATAGAATACGCAGCATTTTCAATATTACACCCATGGAAAATCGTACCCTGTTCGTCTAGAAGTGCTGCACCTACTTTAAATTTAGAATACGGCACATACGCCTTCTCTCTAGCTTTCTTTGCTTCCTCGATTAACTTCTCTTCCATTCAGGTTCCTCCTTTTATTTTTTAGCCAATGTCTTCTATCAGCTGTTTGACAAATTGTAAAAAGGATTCCCGTACTTTCTCAGTAGTCTCGATTACTTCATCATGCGTTAACGGCTGATCCAAAATTCCTGCAGCCATATTGGAAATACAGGAGATACCTACACAACGAATACCAGCTTGTCTCGCTACCGTTACCTCTGGAACAGTTGACATCCCAACAGCGTCCCCTCCTAATATATCGAGCATTTTAATTTCAGCTGGTGTTTCATAACTAGGACCAGTGTTCCAGACATACACGCCTTCTTTAAGCGAAAACGATAACTGCTTTGCTACTTTTCTGGCGATTGCTTGTAATTCACGGTCATAAGCCGTCGACATATCTGGAAAACGAACACCGTGCTCATCGACATTTTTACCGATTAAAGGGTTTTGTCCAGTATTGTTAATGTGGTCTGTAATCAGCATTAAGTCGCCAGGTTCTAGATTACGATTCACCCCACCTGCCGCATTGGTTACCAACAGTTTTTCAATACCAAGTTCTTTCATCACACGCACTGGAAATGTCACAGCATCCAGCCCGTAGCCTTCATAATAATGAAAACGACCTTGCATGGCAATCACATCTACACCTTGCAATTCACCAACCACTAATTGACCGGCATGTCCTTCTACTGTGGAGACAGGAAAGCCTGGAATCTCCTGATATTTAATTTTCGTCGGATTTTGGATTTCATCTGCCAGCATCCCTAAGCCAGATCCTAGAATTAAACCAATTGTCGGACTATTACTAAGTTTATTTTGCAAATATGTTGTAGCTTCTTGTAATTGATTCATTGACTCAACCTCGCTTTATTTAATGTCCTTTAGAAAGCTTTTCCCGTTTACAGGTAATGTTACACCAAAATTATCAGCAATGGTAGCACCAATATCGGCAAATGTTTCTCTAATTGGCAGCTCTTTTCCTTCAGCTATTTGGTTATGGTAGACGAGCAATGGTACGTATTCTCTTGTGTGATCTGTACCATGGTGTACCGGGTCATTCCCGTGATCTGCGGTAATAATGAATAAATCATCTTCTTGTAACTTGGCAAGCATTTCTGGCAAACGTCCATCGAATGCTTCTAACGCTTCGCCATAGCCTCGCGGATCACGACGGTGTCCATATTTGGCATCAAAGTCAACTAAATTAAGAAAATGAAGACCGTGAAACTCATCATCCATTGATTGAATGAATTTTTCCATTCCATCGTCATTATCTTTTGTACGGATTGAGGATGTAACCCCTTCTCCATCATAAATATCAGAGATCTTACCTAATGCGACGACATCGAAGGATGCATCTGCTAGTTCATTCATAACTGTCCTGCCAAAAGGTTTCAGTGCATAATCATGTCGATTAGAAGTTCGTTCAAAATTACCAACTTCCCCAACAAAAGGTCGAGCGATGACTCTGCCAATCATATACGTTTCGTTCATCGTTAGAGCTCGAGCTGTTTCACATATTTCATAAAGCTCATCCAATGGAATAACATCTTCATGCGCACAAATTTGCAAAACGGAATCCGCGGAAGTATAAACGATAAGATCTCCCGTTTTGACATGATGTTCACCTAGTTCTTCTATAATCTCTGTACCAGATGCCGGTTTATTTCCAATAATTTTTCTACCTGTTTTTTCTTCAAGTGTTTGGATTAAATCTTCCGGAAATCCATCCGGAAATGTTTGGAACGGTTGTTCAATGTGTAAGCCCATGATTTCCCAATGTCCTGTCATCGTATCTTTGCCATTAGATGCTTCCTGCATTTTTGTATAGTGAGCCATCGGTTTGGCAGCTTTTTCAATGCCTTTGATTTCTCGGATGTTACTTAAGCCTAATAGTCCAATATTTGGCATATTTAATCCATTCATGTGGGCTGCTATGTGCCCTAATGTGTCCGCTCCACTGTCATTAAATTGCTCAGCGTCAGGAGCTTCACCAATTCCCACTGAATCTAATACAATTAAAAATACTCGTTTAAAAGGTTTCAATTTTTATTCTCCTCTCATGATCATTAAAGGAAGGATTTTACCCATTCTGCAATCTGTCCACCGAAATAAATACCAAATATCCCCAAAACACCAGTAAGAACAGGCGGTGCAGGTAATGGTAATTTGATAAATTTAAATACGATACCGACGATAACACCGGCAAGTAAACTTAACAAAATTGCTTTCATGATGTCCCTCCTTATTGTACTGTTTCTAAGGTTGGATGTCCAACCTCTGACGGGTGAGTTTAGTCTTTATTTAATTATATCGTATATAAGTGATTGATTTTTATACGCTTGGTTAGCAATCTGATAGGCCTGCACAATTTTATCTTCAACTTCTTTGACATTCTGTTGATTACTATGAATCGTTACTAACGTATCTCCAGCCTTGACTTCATCGCCTAATTTCTTTTGTAATACGACACCTACCGCCAGATCAATTTGGGAATCTTTTGTTAAACGTCCAGCTCCTAGCATACTTGCAGCTATACCTATCTCATCTGCTGAAATGTGATGTACAATACCTGGCGTATTTACTTTTACTTCTGTTACATATGTTGCTTGTGGCAGATGCTCTGGATGATCAATAACCGAAGCATCACCGCCTTGAGAGCTGACAAAGGTCTTCAATTTCTCGATCGCTTTACCAGAATGAATGGCATCTTTTAACTTCTCTCTCGCTTCATCGATGGAAGAAGCCTTTTTCGCTAAATAAACCATTTGACTTCCCAATGTAAGGCACAATTCCTCTAAGTCTTCTGGACCTTTACCTTGTAATGTTTCAATTGCTTCTTTTACTTCCAATGCATTTCCTACTGCAAATCCGAGCGGCTGATTCATATCCGAAATAACAGCAATCGTCTCTCGGCCTGCTCCATTACCAATGTCAACCATTGCCTTCGCTAATGCTTTAGCATCCTCGAGTTCCGCCATGAAAGCACCTGAACCTGTTTTGACATCTAACACAATTGCATCTGCTCCTGCCGCAATTTTTTTACTCATGATGGAGCTTGCGATCAACGGAATCGAATTCACTGTTGCTGTTACATCGCGTAATCCGTAAAGTTTTTTGTCAGCAGGAGTTAAATTCCCACTTTGTCCAACGACAGCAACATTCTGTTCATTCACTAGCTTATTAAATTGATCTCCAGTCAATTCAACTTGGAATCCTTCTATTGATTCTAATTTGTCAATCGTACCGCCTGTATGCCCTAGTCCTCTTCCTGACATCTTAGCAACCGGCACGCCAACAGATGCAACTAATGGTGCTAATATTAATGTTGTCGTGTCACCTACCCCACCTGTGGAGTGCTTATCCACCTTGATACCATGAATATCCGACAGATCGACTTGATCTCCAGACTCTACCATTGCCATTGTCAGATGAACTCTTTCGTCCGTTGTCATTCCTTGAAAATACAATGCCATTGCCATTGCTGACATTTGATAATCAGGAATTTCCTCTTTCGTATAACCGTCGATCATGAAATCTATTTCTTCTTTTGTTAACTCTTTACCATCTCTTTTTTTGGCGATAAGATCTACCATTCTCATTAATTATCTTCCTCTCTAAATGAAAAATTGCTTTACACCAATAGTGGTGAAAGCCTTAAAATATTAGAAAAACTCGGCATTCGCCTCGTCTTTTAGTGAGTGCGATAGTTTTTCTTATACTTGGTACACTTTAAATTTTCACTACGTCGAGCTTCATCATTGCTAAAACTTGCTTTACTAACGAGTTAGAAAAACATACCTGCTACAGCTGCACTTAATAGGGATGCCAACATACCTGCTACTACCGCTTTAAGTCCAAGCTTTGCAATGTCTTTACGTCTTTTTGGTGCTAAACCTCCAAGTCCTCCAAGCAGTATAGCCATCGAACTTAAGTTAGCAAATCCACATAGTGCAAAGCTTACTACTACATTCGTTTTATCTGATAAATTTGCCATTTCTGGTGCAAAGGAAGCATAGGCAACAAATTCGTTCAACACAAGCTTCTGTCCGATAAAACCACCGGCCATGATTGCTTCATTCCATGGAACACCTACTGCAAAGGCAACGGGAGCAAATACATAACCGAGAATCAATTCTAATGTGATATCACCGAATATACCGAGAATCCCATTTATTAATGCAATTAATGCGATAAAGGCTAATAACATCGCACCCACATTTAATGCCAGCTTTAAACCATCTGATGCACCCTTAGCTGCTGCATCAATGACGTTGACCGATTCAGTATCCTTTTCAATTTCTAAATTGTCTGTTGTCACAGACTCCTCTGTTTCCGGCATCATCATTTTTGCCATAATTAATCCTGCCGGTGCTGCCATAAAACTAGCTGCAAGTAAATATTCCAGCGGTACTCCTAATAATGAATAGCCAACAAGTACGGATCCTGCAACAGATGCAAGACCTCCTGTCATGACAGCAAATAATTCCGATTGTGTCATTTTGTTTAAAAACGGTCTTACTACTAATGGTGCTTCAGTCTGACCGACAAAAATATTAGCGGCAGCTGACATTGATTCTGACTTACTCGTCCACAGCAATTTCGATAGACCACCACCAAGGATTTTAATAATCCATTGCATAATCCCCAGATAATAAAGGACAGAAATAAGTGATGAAAAGAAAATAATAATTGGCAAGACATGCAAAGCAAAGATCGAACCAAATTCGTCACTATTTGCTAAAGAACCAAACAGAAAACTGATTCCTTCATTGGCATAGTTTATAATATCTTGAACACGCAATGTAAACCACTTTAATGCTGTTTGTCCTGTTTCCCATTTTAATACGACAAATGCAAAGAAAATTTGGATCACTAAGCCCCCAAGAATCGTGCGGATATTAATCGCTTTCCTTTTTGATGATAATAGAAACGCTATCCCCAAGATGACTACAATACCTGCAATTCCCCACAAAAAATGCATGTGGCGTTCCCCTTCCTGTTATTTAATGATTGGACGTCCTACAACTATTCGCTAAAATGAAAACCCTTTCTAACAGGGTTCGAAATTATTATAAAGGTTAGACGTCCTACAAGTCAATCGCTTTTTTATATCCAATAATTGCATTTGACATCTGCAATGATCCGATATAATCCAGTGAATCAGTAACTTGACTCTCTATATGGCTAGTATCTTTATGATTTCGAACTAAATCTTTTTGTTCAGTTTCTACTTTTGTCTTCTTTCATTACTTATGGAGATAAATCTTACTTTTTTAACCATGATTTTGTATCCTTTCTGCTGTTTGAAGACAAATCTATTTGCTTATCCCTCTACTTTTGTATCCATTTACCACTTTTCAATTCAAATCTTCACTCTTTTCTCCTATTTTTGTATCCTTTGCTAACAGCCTTAAAATAGAAAAACCATCCCACGGTGGAATGGTTTAAAATAAACGCTTACGAAATACACTAAAACTAACCTGATCAGATCGAAAGAAATTAAGCGAATATAATATCGGATTATCGTTCAAATCATAATGTATCTGCTTTAAAATTAACAAAGGCTGGTTTTCTTCGCTATGTAGTATGCTGGATATCTCTTCATGGTAACCAATCGTTTTTATTTCTGCTTTGGCATAGCTTATGGTAATATCCTTTTTTTCCTGAAGAGATTGAAGCATGGATTGCTCGTCCAATTGATAATCTTCCCCTACTAGTGACAATGGAATTTTATCAATACAGTACACTAGTGGTTCGCTGTCTGCTGTTCTCACTCGTTTTACTAAGTATACTTGATCGTCCTCTTCCAGTTGCAATTCCAGCTTGTCTTCACTGAGCGCCTCTGTTGCACCATGAAATAACAATTCCGTTCCAGGTTCTTTTCCTTCTCTTTTAATAAAATCAGTGATGCTGAAAAGCTCTTCAATTCCGCCTGAAAATGCAGGCTTTTGGTTGATAAACGTACCAATCCCGTGTCGTCTTATAATAATATTTTCTTCTTCTAAAATACGAAGCGCTTCCCTTAATGTATTACGTGATACGTTTAGTTGCTTAGCCAGCTCCATTTCTGATGGCAACCGCTCACCGGCTTCGAGTTCCCCTTCATTTATTTTGGTTTTTATCTGCTCAATTACATGTATGTATCGAGGCGTCTGATAATCAAATGCCATCCAAATCCCCCCTGTTTGTTTATACGAACAACTTATGCCATATTTATATGATAGCATAAATGCAGAAAAATTCTGATACTTTACTTAAAATAAGTGATCAGAACTTGGAAGTCAAATCGTCATAAAGCTTGACAGGTCAGTGTTTTTGTGATAATTATAGTGTGTTAGCACTCTTGTGTCATGAGTGCTAACTTACATACTTAAGATGATAAAGGGAGGAAAAAGAAACATGGAGAAAAAACAATTCCAAGCCGAATCCAAGCGCTTGCTTGAAATGATGGTACATTCTATCTATTCACAAAAAGAAATCTTTTTACGTGAGTTAATTTCAAATGCCAGCGATGCGATTGATAAAATTTATTACAAAGCTTTAACAGATGATAGTATTTCTTTTAATCAGGATGACTATTACATTCGTGTCGAAGCAGATAAAGATAACCGCACCCTTACTGTAACAGATACCGGTATCGGGATGACGAAAGAAGAAATTGAGGACAATCTTGGTACAATCGCTAAAAGTGGTTCTCTAGCATTCAAAAAGGAAATCGAAATGAAGGACGGCCAGGAAATTATTGGTCAATTTGGTGTCGGATTTTACTCCTCCTTTATGGTAGCAGACAAAGTAACTGTCTATACACGTGCACTTCACAGCGACGAAGGATACAAATGGGTTTCTGATGGCACTGATGGATATACGATTGAACCTTTTGACAAAAAAGAGGTTGGTACAGAAATCATCATTGAACTGAAACAAAACGAAGATGAAGAAAATTATGATGAGTACCTGGAAGAATACAAATTAAAATCAATCATAAAAAAATACTCTGACTTTATCCGTTATCCAATCAAAATGGATATCACAGAACAAAAACCGAAAGCTGATAATGAAGATGAATTAGTGGATGTGACAGAAGAACAAACGGTTAACAGCATGATTCCGATCTGGCGTAAAAACAAGCAGGAGCTGACCGATGAAGACTACGAAAGTTTCTATCAGGAAAAACATTTTGGCTTCGATCAGCCTCTAAGTCATTTGCATATTAGTGTAGACGGGATGGTTCGCTTCCAGTCGATTCTTTATATCCCGCAGCAGCCTCCGTTTAACTACTATTCGCAAGACTATGAAAAAGGTTTGGAACTGTATTCAAACGGTGTGCTTATCATGGACAAGTGTGCCGACTTATTACCAGATCACTTCAGTTTTGTCCGTGGTATTGTTGACTCTGAAGATTTATCACTAAATATTTCCAGAGAAATATTACAACAGGATCGTCAGGTAAATCTTATTGCGAAAAATTTAGAGAAAAAAATCAAGAATCATTTGCAAAGCATGCTGAAAAATGATCGAGAAAAATATGAAAGATTCTTCGATGCTTTCGGACGCCAACTTAAATATGGTGCTTATGCTGATTTCGGTGCAAATAAAGACAAGCTGAAAGACTTACTGCTCTTCTATTCTTCTACGGAAGAGAAACTAGTAACATTGAAAGAATACCGTGATCGAATGCCGGAAGATCAAGAACATATTTATTACGCGACAGGTGAATCACACGCAAGGATCGAAAAATTACCACAAACAGAAATGGTCAAAGATAAAGGCTATGAGATCCTCTATTTCACCGATGAAGTAGACGAATTCGTTATAAAGATGCTAATGAATTATGATGAAAAAGAATTCAAAAACGTATCCAGCGGTGATTTAGATTTAGAAGATGAAGAAACGAAAAAAGAAGCAGAGAAACAAAAAGAAGAACATAAAGATTTGTTATCGGAAATGAAAGAAATCCTTGGCGACAAAGTAAAAGACGTCAAGCTCTCTACCCGATTAAAATCACATCCGGTTTGTTTATCTGCTGATGGCGATGTTTCAATCGAAATGGAAAAAGTGTTAAGTCAAATGCCTGATAACCAAAACATTCAAGCATCCAAAGTATTAGAAATTAATAACAAACACGACATTTTCCAAGCGCTTGTTAATGCACACCAATCTGATAAAGATAAAGTAAAACTATATACAAATATTTTATATAACCAGGCATTACTGATTGAAGGGTTGCCAATCGAAGACCCGGTAGCACTGACAAATGATATGTGCAAAGTAATGGTCTAACAGTGAAAACAGGAGGGATACAGTTCCTCCTGTTTTTTATTGGTCTTATGGACAGTTTTTTAGCTTAATGATCAAATATGTCCGTAAGAATTGATTTCATAGCAGCAAGAGAGAATATTGAACACTTTTTAATAATATCTATAACCTTTAAGCAACTATTATTCCGATAAATGGCGTCTGACTTGGCGCATTTTCTCAAGCTTCATATCGTTGGATATAACTTTGCTTCATAACTCTCCCACTCCGAATTTTAAGGTAACTAAAAAAGTTTGATCTCTCCTTTCCAATCAAATTAAAACGTTTATAAATTAAATTTTGTGAAATATTACATTATAGACGAGGTTTATTTTATCGGATGTTATAGAGGAGGAAATCAAATTGAAACAGAATGTCGCTCAAAAATTAATTAAACAGCATCTTGTCTCCGGTGGTATGCAAGCTGGAGATGAGATAGGATTAAAAATCGATCAAACTTTAACCCAAGATGCTACCGGTACCATGGTCATGTTGGAACTAGAAGCAATGGGCATTGATCGAGTGAAAACCGAAGCATCTGCTCAATACGTAGATCATAATTTAATTCAAGAAGATTTCCGTAATGCTGATGATCACTTATTTCTACGTAGTGCTGCCAGAAAATTCGGGATCTACTATAGTAGACCTGGAAATGGTGTCAGCCATCCTGTTCATATGCAGCAATTAGCTAAGCCAGGTAAAACATTATTAGGATCTGACAGTCACACTTGTGCGAACGGTTGTATGGGTATGCTGGCAATCGGTGCTGGCGGTATTGATGTTGCAATGGCAATGGCTGGTGAACCGTATTATGTCAAAATGCCTGAAATTATGGGGGTAAAACTAACTGGTGAAATTCCAGATTGGGTAAGTGCTAAAGATGTCATTCTCGAAATGTTACGGCGCCATGATGTTAAAGGTGGTGTTGGTAAGATTATTGAATATTATGGTCCAGGTGTAAAAAACCTCTCTGCAATGGACCGACACGTTATTGCAAACATGGGTGCTGAATTAGGCGCGACTGCCACTGTTTTTCCGTCTGACAAGGAAATTAAAAAGTTTTTAAAACAGCAAGGACGTGAAGAAGACTGGGTAGAATTAAAAGCGGACCGAGGAGCAAAATATGACATAGACGAGCATATTGATTTATCCACGCTGGAACCACTGATCGCTAAACCTTCCAGTCCCGGCAATGTTGTTCCTGTATCAGAAGTAACTGGCGAAACGATTTATCAATCTTATATTGGTTCGTCTGCCAATCCAGGATACCGAGATTTTGCGATTGCCAGTGAAATAGTCAAGGGAAAACAAATTGCTCCTGGAACATCTCTCGATATTAACCCAACTTCCCGACAATTATTGGAACAGTTGGTTGAAAATGGACATATTGCAAACCTCTTATCAGCAGGATCAAGAATGCACCAGGCTGGATGTAATGGCTGTATCGGAATGGGACAAGCACCTGCAACAGGGAGAAATAGCTTACGGACAACACCACGTAATTTCCCGGGACGTTCCGGTACAAAAGAGGACAGTGTCTTTCTTTGCAGTCCTGAAACTGCTGCCGCGTCAGCATTACACGGGGAAATCACTGATCCAAGAACGTTAGAAATGGATTATCCTGCTATTAAAGAACCGAAAAAGTTTGCAACAGAAGGCATGTTGGAAGCACCTGCATGTCCAGATGAACAGGTTGAATTGGAAAAAGGGCCAAATATTACATCTATTCCAGACTTTGAACCGATCAAAGATAATTTCGACCTTCCTATCTTGTTAAAAATGAGTGATAATATCTCAACAGATGAAATTCTCGCAGGTGGGTCCAGAGTATTACCTTATCGAAGTAATATACAAAGAATCAGCACCTTTGCTTTTGAAATTGTCGATGACAATTATTATGAGAATGCGATGAAAAAGCGTGACAGCGGAGGACATATGATTACTGCCGGTGTCAATTACGGTCAAGGATCCAGTCGGGAACATGCTGCATTGGCTCCCCGCTACTTAGGATTAAAAGTCGTATTGGTAAAAGATTTTGCTAGGATACATCTGCAAAATTTAATCAATTTCGGAATACTCCCGCTAACTTTTGTAAATGAGTCAGACTTTGAGCAGATTTCTGAAAATGACATACTGGAGTTCCGGAATATTCATGAAACGATTCAAACAAACAACACGTTCACAATTCATATTAAAGGAAAAGAAAAGCCAATTGAAGTCCGCCATGACTTAACGAAACGTCATATCGATATTATTCTTCAAGGTGGTATTATCAACTGGATTAAACAAAAACAAATCTAATACAGAAAGGAAGTACAACGATGGGTTCACAACATATGAAATGCAAAGCATGCGACGGAACGGGGCTATTAATGGATGATGAAGAATGGCGTTATACGTGTTCCATATGTCATGGGGATGGCTTCATTTCACGCTATGAATCGAAAGAAAATCAAGATTTGCTCGACGTTGACTTGAATAGCCGTACATTAAAATAAGTAAAAAAGCCGGATAGCAACTATCCGGCTTTTAATTTATTGATGTAAAAACTTCACACAAACGGCTTCAGGTGCTGTTACATCTTTTTGGACAAGTGATAAGGTTCCTTTTTCACTGTCTCTTTCAAATAAAACCAATGTACCTGACTCCTGATTGGATGCAACAATAAATTGTTCAGATGGATCGAGGACAAAATCACGTGGCCAGTCCCCTTCCGTATCCGTCCATTCCACCAATTCCACCGTATAATCTTCCTTTACACGGAAAACAGTGATCGAGTTATGTCCTCTGTTTCCAACATAGACAAATCTGCCATCTTCAGAAAGGTACACAGCACTGCCTTGACTGTTTTCAGTAAAGTCAGCAGGTAATGTAGAGATATATTGAATTTCTTCAAAGGATCCCGCCTGCTCATCATATGATAATACAATTACTTCATTACTTAGCTCTGTCATGACATACGCATATTTGCCATTGGGATGAAAGGCAATATGGCGTGGGCCACTACCTGCTTTCGTTTTCAATTCTTGCACTTTTTGTAATTCTCCATTAACAGGTTGGTACGTTGTAATTGCATCAGTACCTAAATCAACCACAACCACATATTTCTCATCAGGTGTATAACCGGCATAATGCAAATGGGGTTTTTCCTGTCTTTCATGTGGTCCATCCCCTGCATGCTCCACTGCAGCAGGTGCCTGAATAGAGCCATCTTCACTGGTTAAAAAGGCTTCTGCCTGTTTTGTATGATAATTCGCTGCTACAACCAGGTTATTCTTGCTGTCTACACTGACGTGACATGGTGCTGAACCAGGTGTTGCCTGACTGTTTAATAATTGCAGTGTCCCTTTATCATCAGTGATTTTATATGCAGTTACACCACCCTGATCTCCTTCTTTCGAGACTGCATAAACGAATTGATTATCTTGACTGATCGTTAAGTATGTAGGATTGTCCAGTGATGAAACTGGTTCTACATCAACCAGTTTCTTTTGATCCGTATCTAATGTGAATCGATAAACGCCTTCACTTTCTTTTTTTGTATATGATCCGATATAACCTATGTATTGTGCCATAATTATAAAATTCCTTTCTTTTTAGAATATTTGCTCTTCTTCATTATAGCAAAGAACAAAAATGAAAGAAAACCTGGCAAACTTTGCTGCCAGGTTTTCCATTCTTATTACATGGTTTTATTTTTTTTCATTTGATAATAAGCATACGCACCGATGCCGATAGAAGCAAGCATGGGAAGCATTTTGTTTCCATTCATTCTCATAGGTATCCCTCCATTCGATGGTACATTTCTATTTTGTACTTATCGCGAGGTAATACCCGTGAATATTTCAGCCTTTACTGGAATTTACTCCCGACAAAAAGAAAGAATAAAATAAACAAACCGATTGTAAATGGTAAAGTACCAATTAAACTTAAGCTCATACCGTTATAGCCGCCAACTACTTCGTTCCCTACCAAATAGATAGCAACGCCGCCCGCACAGCTAAGGAAGCCCCACCAGTATGGAAGTCTCTTCCACAAACTGTAGAAGACACCGACTACAAACAGGCATAAAAATATCCATGGCAACACAACATATATAATAAAACTCATCTTCTTCATCCTTTAACGATCATTACTACTTCCATTATAAACCTTTTTACAAAAAGAAAAAACCAGAAACATTTATGCTCCTGATTTTAAAGTGGACGCTGATTGCACATGATATGATTGTTTAATTAGTTTTCTCGTCCTGAAAATTCTCATTTTGACTGCAGAATGACTGATATTAAGCTGTTTAGCAATTTGTTCATCGTCTAAATTCAATTGGAACTTCATCCGGAAAATAGGCAGTAATTTTTTATTATTGACAAGCTGTTCCAAATATTCAAATGTGAATTTCCAGTCAAGTACATCATCTACTGCTTTTACTGAGCATTGTTCCAGTTGTTCCAGCAAATTCGCTTCATTTGATAACAGTGATTCATTTCTTCTTTTTTCCTTGCGTAGAAGATCAATCGCACTACGAGATGTAATCGTTCGAAGCCAAGATCCTAACGTCTCGATCCGTTCTAACTTCAATTGATGCTTAAAAACCTTTATCCAGGACTCTTGTACCACATCTTCTGCCATTTGAGCGTCCTTAACAATTTTTAATGCGGTATAATACATCATCGATTGGTATTGACCAACAAGTTCTTCAAATATCTCACTGGTTTCCAACGTCCAACACCTCCTTATTCCTCACTAAATACAACTTAAAGCCATTATTTTAAATCGAACCATCTTGCCAGTTTCTCTTCTTTCAGAACTTGCATTGTCTGGTCATATGCTTCATGTATAGGCATATGATAATAGTTATCTGTTCCATCAACAAATTGTATAGTTCCTGAATCGTATCTATAGCTTTCTAAAACATCCTCATAAGAAGCATTCAAATAGTCTTTTCTTAAAGCTTCTACAATTTTGCGAATGGTTTCCTGATCCTTAACTACCTGACGGCCATCCACTCCGTTAACAGAGATTTCTTTAAAGTCTGTACGTTTTTCTTCGTATAACCATGAAAAGTTTGCTTGCTTGTATGCATCTGACTTTAAAATTGGTACTATAAATTGGTCCAGTTCAGTACGATCAGGAATGATATACTCTCTTGTTATTTTATTTCCATTCGTTAAATAATAAGTAATTTGTGTAGTGACTGTATTACTAGTAAATTGTATATTTTGTTCATTTGCACCGATTTGCTCTGAAATGATTTTTTGGTGAAGTGAAATTACTTGCTGTTTTAACGCTTCATCAGTTATATTTGGCTGTTTTTCACTGTCATCTTCAAAAAAAGTATAGCCATCATAACCACTGGAGAAGTAAATCCCTTCGATATCTGCTGCCTCAGGAATTTTAGTCTCATATCCATACCAGTCAAACACTAAGGAGAGCAGGACGATCATCGAAATCCCCGTATAAATCGCAAGTCCTTTCCACTTGTTAAACACTCGCCACGATTTTTGAATCAGCATCTCTGCTAGAAAATAACCGAGCAATGCCCCTATAACGTATCCAAATAAGCTCCAGCCTATTATCTGTTGCTGATTCATGCCGAAATAAACACCGCCAAGCAGCATAAAACAGATGGTTACACCAAATTTAAAAATTGGTTTAATAATGGAAAACGCTAATGTTTGACTTGCCGATTCGGTTTGTCGGTAACGATACAGAATAAATGATAGTCCTATACATAAGACAGATAGTGGCCAGTAATACCAGGTTACAATACCTTCTGCATGATTCATCGTCAATTGGACGACCCAATAGAATGGCGAAAATAATACAAATAACCCTAGCAAACTCCCATTTTGCTCACTAAAACCGAACAGCACCATGTCGAGATTGTACATTATAAGCATCGAAATGCCGTAAGGAAACAATAAAAAGATATATGTTAAACCGCCTTGCACAACAGAAATCCCAGTTAACATACCAATTAAATAGCTAAATGAATAGAAAAATATATTGCACATGGCTGTATAATAAAGCCAGCTAGCTACATCCATTGGTTGATACATGTAGTTGACATCGATCATGCCATGAAGTATCCACATTAGACATGCAACCAATACTATTGGCAACAAGACCATGGTAATACCAATAAGATACTGATGAATGAATAAGCTGGATCGTTTAACAGGTAGACTATGCATAAAATCTGCCGAACCTTTTACTTGCAAATATCTGCATGCAAAGATGCCTGCAATTATTGGTACAGTAAATAATAGAACAAGCTGTATCTCTCCATTGATAAAAAATAAGTCTTGCGCATTATTTTGATAATAGCTAATCATTTCATTATCTTCTTTTGATTTCTCCATCAGTATTTCTAATGGCAATAAGAATAGCAAAATAAAAAAGTAAGCCAGTCCAATCCAGCCTGTAGAACGAAACCCTTGCTTCCAAATTTCTTTTTTAAAGTATGATGTTTTCAATAGCATAGCCTGCCCCCTCCATTTCATAAATAAATATTTCCTCGAGAGTTAACGGCAATATATCGAAGATGACCGGAGACATACTGGTGATTTGACTTTCCACCTGCTGATATCCACCTTTGATGATCAATACATAGACACTTCCGCGTTTTTCCTGATAAAGAATATTCATACTTGCAAACAGTTCCTTATCCACTTCCTCTTTAAAGGCTATTTGCACCTTGTGAATATCTGCCTTTAAATCATCCAATCCCTTTTGTAGTAGTAAAGTACCCTTATGTAAGATACCGACTTCATCACAAATATCTTCTACTTCTTTTAAGTTATGAGAAGAAACCAGCACTGTCATTTCCCGTTCTGCGACATCCTGAATGATCCATGATTTGATTTTTCTGCGAATGACTGGATCCAAGCCATCAAACGGCTCATCTAAAATCAAATAATCAGGCATGGCACATAAAGCCAGCCAGAAAGCTACTTGACGTTGCATCCCTTTGGAAAAACGCTGAATTTTCTGTTTGGGATCAAGCGCCAGCACTTGCTGAAGCTGCTCAAATCGTTGCTGGTTCCAGTTAGAATACAAATTTTGATAAAAGTTCGCCATTTGTTTCACCGTATATTGTGAAAAGAAATATAAGGAATCCGGAAGAAAAATGATTCGATCCTTCAGTACAATATTTTCAAAGACAGGTTTTCTTTCTATCTGTACAGCACCTTCCTGCTGTTTCATGATACCTGCAATAATCTTAAGCAGTGTCGTCTTTCCTGCCCCATTTGAACCAAGTAAGCCATAAACAGAACCTTTTTCAATTTGGAGACTAACGTTATCCACGACCTTGTCCTTTTCGAATTTTTTAATCACGTTTTGAACTTGAATCATCCTTATCCCCCCTCATCGCCTGATCAACTTCTCTGATCAGTTGTTCTATCTCTGAAATGGATACCCCTAAAAATAACGCCTCCGCAATTTGCTTTTTTAATTGGTCTTTCACTTGCTTCACTTCAGCAGTATTGTCCGTCACTATCATATGATTCACGAAACTCCCCTTCCCTTTCACAGAATAGATAAAGCCTTGCGTCTCGAGTTCACGGTATGCTTTTTGAATCGTATTAGGATTAATCGCCAACTGCTGTGCAAGCATGCGGACTGAAGGCAGTTTTTCATCTTGTTTTAATACATCATTTATAATCAGTTGTTTTAATTTATCTACCAATTGTTCATATATCGGTTTTCTGCTGCGCAAATCCAGTTCAAACATGGCACCCTCCCTTTCTACTGTATTACACTGTATCATCCGTATTAACTGTATTAGTATATTTAGTACAGTTTTATTATATGATATATTTTGAAAATAGCAAGACTTAATTTCATTTTATTTCAATATTTATAACGTAGTAACTATATACTTTCAAAGAGGCCTATCCGCGCCCCGCAGGCCGCGGATAGCTTGGCCGGAGCAGTATCCCAGCACATGAATTATTTCAAAATCACCATTAATCTGCTAGTTGACATAATCCGTATTATAACAAACCGTACTTCTTTTTGAGCATGATTCTGCAATTCGACTTTGTGACTTGCTTTCTATAATAAAAAATAGAATGGGACATAAAGATGAATTAGCTTGTAATACCGAGCAATATTAAGATTTAATATATTTTTTAACATGCCGCGAAGTGCTCACAATTCACTGAGACTTCATGGAATTCTGATGTTGGCCAGGGCAAATAGAGGGTGGATTGTTCCAGGGGGGTACTCTTTCGGACAATATGTGCTCGAAATGATGCCGATTTGTCCGATTGAACCACTCTTTCAACCAATATGCGCTTGAATTAAGGCTGAATTGTCTGATTGAATCGTTCGTCGTCCAAAAGCTTTTATGAAACAGAAACAAAAGGACTTGCCAATCTGCCATGATCAAAACCTTTTTTGTAGCGAAAGGTGTTCGTATCAAAGCCTTGCCATATTGAAATATAATAAATAAAAAAAACGAACGGAGATGATGTTATGTAAATACATCGGATTTCTCGTTCGTTTTTTCATAAGCTTGTACTTTTTGTCCCAGCCTCTTCTTCACTATTATTTGAATTTTCGCTGATACCAGTCTCTTGCAGCTTCTGCTTCGGTTTGGGTTAGCTGGTGACCGTTATTTTCCCAGTGCACTTCTACATTAGCACCATTTTCTTGCAGGATTGCTGCTAAATCTTGAGATTCCTGTTCTGTACATAAAGGATCATTTTTGCCTGCTGTGATCAAGACATTGACACTGGCAAGCTCTGGCAGTTCCATACCTCTTCTTGGTACCATCGGATGGTGCAGTACCGCAGCCGTAAGAGCATCCTGGTAATGGAACAATAGACTCGCTGTGATGTTAGCGCCATTTGAATAGCCTGCTGCAATCACATAATTGCGGTCAAATCCGTATTCCTGGGCTGCTTCATCGATAAATTGATACAATTCTTTCGTTCGTTCAATAAGATCTTCCTCGTCAAATACACCTTCTGCCAAGCGCTTAAAAAAACGTGGCATCCCATTTTCGAGTACATTGCCACGCACACTTAACACATTTGCTTCTGGATCTATAATTTCAGCTAACGGTAATAAATCTTGTTCTGTTCCGCCTGTTCCATGTAATAGTAATATGGTGGGGCCTGTTAGACTTTTCCCCTCTTTGAAAATATGTTTCATACTTACACCCTCTCTCATTATCTCAACTTCGAAACATTTTCCTAATTCTAGTGTAAAAATATCCATGATATCTGTCAAGTAAGCTTGCCCACTCTTCCCAAGCATACTACAATAAGAGGAGAAAGAGAAAGTAATTAATATTGGAGTGTATCATATGAAGCAATTTTCCCCTGTATTTGTGAATTTAAGTAATAAAAAAATCGTTATCATAGGTGGTGGACAAGTCGCACTTCGAAGATTGAAAGGTTTGCTTCCCTATCATCAGCAAATCACTGTGGTTAGTCCAGCAGTAACAGATGAGCTAGATCAGCTTATTCAAGATCATCAGATAGATTGGCGCAAGGAAAAATGTGAACTTCGGCACTTCGAAAATGCCGACTTTATCGTTATTGCAACAAATAAAGAAGCAGTCAACCAATACATAGTCGACCATGCACCTTCCCATGCGTGGATTAACGCCAGTCATCGCTCAGAGGATGGCAATGTACAATTCCCGATCACTTTAACCAGAGGGAAACTGCAAATTGCGATTTCAACAGGAGGAGCAAGTCCGATTCTTGCGAAAAAAATCAAACGTGCTATCGAGCAGGAGATTCCTGATCAATATGAACAGTATGTTGACTTTCTTTATCAGGCAAGAACATTACTAATACAGCAAGAGTTGACACCTCAGCTAAAAAAACAGCTGTTGGCACAATTGATAGAAGAACCTATCTATGACAAAGATGAACAGCAAGCATGGCTGCATAAGCAAAGTAACAGAACTTAAATCCTCCCAGCCCTGGTTGCAATAAAAATATATAAAGCTACCCATAATACCGATTATGTAAAGTGAAACTGTAAAACAATGTGGTAATTTGGATAAGCTTTATATGCATAGCGAAGCTCCGGAAACATCTCCGCGTCCTGTGTGGTCAGCCTCAACTTCCTCGTGATGAGCAAAGAGCGCTTTCCTGCGGGATTTTCGGACACGACTGATCCACGGGGGGAGTCTCCGCATATTTTTTACGTGCTACAACGTATGAAACAGCTAAAAGCAGTGGTTCTAGGCATTTTGTTATTAATTCAAATGCTGTTATTGATGGATGCGCTCAATATGCTAGTTCTTACAAAAGTTGTAGAGTACTATCTTAGCGCAAGCCAACTCCCGCGGGACCGGAGCGTAATCCTTGCACTAACAACATTTCAAAAGATCGCTATGCTAGCATAATCGGTATTACAAGGACCCACCCTTCATCCTGAGCAAGATTACTTCTGCGATTCGCCTTTAATCACTTTCTTTACTTACACAAAAGACAAATGTGAAGATTTAACTTACCTCACATTTGTCTTTTTGCAATTGCTGTAATTTTTCCATCGCCTTACCCGATTTAATTTGCTGATCGGCCAGTTCAGTACCCTCTTCAATTGAATTGGTTACTTTAAATAAATAATAGCGCAACCCAGCATTTAACAGAATTTGATGATAATAATATTGATTTTCCGGCAATGCCTCCCCAGCAAAGACAGAACGTACAATAGCAGCCTGCTCTTCTGCAGACAGTTTCACTGATTTATCAAAATCATCCGAATACAGCCCATAATCCTTTGGCTTAACCGAAAAAGATTCCAAACCATCAGGTGTCCAATCAAATACAAAACTGTTTCGATGGACAGGTACATCTTCTGATCCTTCTAACCCCTGCACGAGAAAAACATGGTCATAATCAAGCTGTTTGAAAACATGTGCTAGATTGTTGATAGCAGTACGGTGAAAGGCACCTAGCATTACATTTCGTGCCTGTGCAATATTGACTAGTTTTTCCACTGTATTAAACAAGGTTCGCACTCCAATTTCCTTACGAATCGAACGGATGCTTGCGAGCGGCAAACAATATTTTTCTGTATCTGCAAAAGCAAAACGATGTTGTACAAATCGCGCTTCATTCTTGGACTTATCAGTATCAGATGCTAAGCCAAGTGCTTGAATGATTGACTTCAATGATGTACCGTATTTAGGCGGTAACGTATCACTTGCCGAGAGGAAAGCAGGAATACCTTGCTCCGCTAATAATATGGAGACAGGAATGGTAGCAGCAAATGAATTACGACCATTATAAGGACCGACAAAATCAATTGTTTGTTGCTGCATCTCTTTTGATAAATGAAAGCGATCAGCATGCTTTTGTAGTGTATGAATAAACGCTAGCAATTCTTCAGGCGTCTCCATTTTAATACGCTCTGCTACCAGATAGGCGGCAATTTGCGCATCTGTCGCTTCGTTTGTCAGCATTGTTTCCGCAATTTTAACTGTCTCTTCATACGGTAAATCTTTTGAACCTTTCTTACCTCTAGCTACTTCTTTCAGCCATTGTTGCATCCGTACTCGCTCCTTCTCTTACTTCTACTACTCTTTCTGTTAAAATATCCACAATCAGCGGATGATGACCCAGATAATCCGATCGTAATATTTCTTGCCCTGGTTCCAATTCAAATGTTGTCAAGTAATCCTTGATTCCACGATCCAGCAGACCAGTAAATAAGATATAAGGTATCACTAATACTGATTTTCCTTGGTGGACCTTATCTGCTAAAAAAGGTTCAAATTTAGGTTCGCTAGCTGCTAGGAAACATTTTTCAATACGATTACCAGAAAATTGATGACGAAGCATTTCAGCTAAGGTTTCTGTATTCTCCACCGCTTGTGGGTCACTGCTTCCACGCCCGACAAGCAACATATCATAGTTTCCAGGATCATTGGTACAAGCATTGATCCGATCGACTAAAACCTCGATCATTTTCGGTTCTACCTCGATCGCACGACCATAATAAAAAGATAGATTTGAATGTTTTTCTTTTTCCTTTTCTATCATTGCCGGAATATCTTTCTTCGCATGACCAGCCGTCAATAATAAAATCGGCATAATATAAAGATTTGTCGCTCCTTGCTTCACTGCATTATCAATTGCTTGTGCCAATGTCGGCTCCTGCAATTCTAAAAAACATGTTTCCTGAATGGGGGCATCAATATTATTCTTAACTTTTTCTATCAGTTCTATTGATTCTTTCTTTGATTCTGTTAATCTACTTCCGTGACAAATATAAATAACAGCTTCCACTTGTGCTCACTCCTATAATGCAGTTGAAATTGGCTTTATCTCCTGAAAGCTTTCTTTTAAATATTGCAGCCTTTCACCAACTTTTACAACTTCTCCTATAACAATCATAGCAGGATTTTGTATTTGATGCTTTTCTACTTGCTGTATGATCGTTTGTAACGTACCGCATATCATCTTCTGATTAGCAGTCGTTCCTTCCTGGATTATTGCTATTGGTGTTGAGGCTGACAAACCATGGCTTATTAATTGTTCCGTAATATATCCGAGATTACTCATTCCCATGTATATCGCAATAGTATCAACGGATTTGGCGAGGTATTCCCATTTGATTTCAGATGGTTCGCCGTTTTTACAATGGCCGGTAACGACAGCAAAAGATCGTCCCAGTTCCCGATGAGTCACAGGGATGTCGGCATGTGCCGGTGCAGCAATACCCGCGGTTATCCCTGGCACAACTTCATAATGGATTCCGTTTTTGGCTAAAGCTTCCGCTTCTTCCGCACCTCTACCGAATACAAAAGGATCTCCTCCCTTTAATCGTACTACATTCTTCCCTTTCTTACCATATTTAATGAGTAAATGATTAATCGTATCTTGTTTCATCAAGTGTAATTTCGGTAACTTCCCGCAATAAATTAAATCTGCTTCCTCTTTCGCTTCTTTTAACAATTGTGGATTGACTAGACGATCATACAGAATGACATCTGCTTGCTGAATCGCTTTTAATGCTTTTACGGTGATTAAATCAGGATCTCCCGGACCTGCTCCAACCAGATAAACTTTCCCCATTTGTTATCCCCCTTTTTTAAGTTGCTCCCACCTATTTTTGCTATAAATATGATAGAAAGATACTGTGAAAATGTGATGTTTAGCTGTGAAATCATTTTGACATATTTTATGTGCTAAGATACCGAATGAAAGCAGGCTTTGCTTTCCGAGGCTGACCCACAGGACGCGGAGCATATTTCCGGAGCTTTGCTACGCACATAAAATATGTCAAAATAGCCAAATTGTTATACAACTCACTTTCACATCGACTGTAATTAGAGTATTTTTGCAATAAGTTACTTCGCAGCATTCTTTAAAGAAAAAGAAGAAAAGCCGAACATAACTTGAACCTTGATTGATGAGATTTCTTGTTATGTTTGGCTTTTATTTTGATAGAAACCTATTATCCCAGCCTCTTTCGCATTTTATTGATCTGTTATTTCAACGTACACTTTATTATCTTCTATTGTTGTTTTGTAGGTTTGAACACAGCCTTCATCCGGAGCTTGCACCAATCCATCTGATACATTAATTTTCCAGTCATGTAATGGACAGAATACGTGTTCTCCACTTACCATTCCTTCAGATAGTACGCCGCCTCGATGCGGGCATTTGTTTTCAATTGCTTTGACTTTACCGTTCGACAAACGAAATACTGCCAGTTCTTTATCATCAACCACTACTGCTTTACCAAGACTGACTGGTAAATCCTCATAATTGCCGATTAACACTTTACCTACCGTTCGTTGTTCCATTTTGATTCCCCCATCCGTTATTTAGCTGTTACTTTCTGATACAAGTCTTTTAAGGTTGTTTCACTTTCTAATACATGGCTCCATGGTTCTTGATAAACAGATAGCGCTTGATCCATTCTTGCATTTAATTCTGCACGTAATTGATCATCGTTGACAATCTCTTGAACATGTTCAATACCAACACGTTCGACATAGTGAGAAGTTCTTTCTAGGTAACTAGCATTTTCACGATAGTATTGTAGGAAAGCTGCCGTATATTCTAATACTTCCTGTTGAGTTTTTACTTTCACTAAGAGTTCCGCTTTTCGCAGATCGGTACCACCATTTCCACCGACATATACTTCCCATACACCATCTAACCCGACAACGCCTACATCTTTAATGCCACCTTCTGCACAGTTACGTGGACAGGCAGATACACCCATCTTTACTTTGTGTGGTGTGTTTAAACCTTCGAATTTTTTCTCTAACTGAATTCCCATCCCAGTAGAATCCTGTGTTCCGAATCGGCAAAACTCTGCGCCGACACATGTTTTTACGGTACGAACTGACTTTCCATATGCATATCCTGAAGGCATCCCCAAGTCTTTCCACACATCTGGAAGGTCCTCTTTTTTAACTCCCAGTAAGTCAATACGCTGACCACCTGTCAGTTTGATCATACCGACATCATATTTATCGGCAACATCAGCAATTGTCCGTAAATCCTCTGCATTTGTGACACCACCATACATTCTGGGAACGACGGAATAGGTTCCATCTTTTTGGATGTTGGCATGAAGTCTTTCATTGACAAAGCGGGACTCTCGTTCGTCTTCATGTTCTTGAGGATAAACCATTCCTAAATAATAGTTAAGCGCTGGTTTACATTTAGAGCAGCCTTCTTCTGTTTTCCATTCTAAGACGTTCATGACTTCCTTCGAATAGGTTAATCCTTTTTCCTTGATCTCTGCTACTACTTCATCTCGAGTTAAGTCTGTGCAAGCACAGATCGATTCTTTCGTATCTGCTTCATACTCATCACCAAGTGTATCCGTAAGTAAATCAGAAACAAGATTCTTACAAGTACCACAAGAACGAGATGCATTTGTTTTGCCTTTCACTTGCTCTACTGTTAATAAGCCATCGTTTTTAATCGCACTAACGATTGTGCCTTTGGATACACCGTTACAGCCACAAATAATTTCTTCATCACTCATGGCGGCGACAACACTTTCGCCATCATCACCTGCCTGTTGACTTTCAAGATACTCTTGGACATTGGCACCTTTTTTTATCAGACTCAGTAATTTTGTTCCTTCTTTTGTGTCACCGAAAAGAACCGCACCTGTTAATTTGTCATTCTGGACCAAAATTTTCTTATACGTATTTTGCCATTCATCAAATACTTTAATTGATTTTGTGTCTGCAGTCTCATTGATTAATCCGGTAGAGAAGACATCAACACCAGATACTTTAAGCTGTGTAGATAAAACAGATCCTTTATAGCCCTGATGGTTCATACCACATATTTGTTTTGCTAATGCTTGGCCTTGTTCATATAATGGAGCAACTAATCCATACACCATTTCTCGATGTTCGGCACATTCCCCTACTGCATAAATATTAGGAATATTCGTCTCCATATGGTCGTTAACGACGATCCCGCGATTGACTTCAACACCAGATTCCTGTGCCAACGCGATATTCGGTTTAATCCCGACCGCCATCACAACTAAATCAGCCGGAATTGCGCCACCATCTTTAAACTTCAATCCTGTTACTCTTTTTTTACCAGTAATTTCGGATGTTTGTTTTTCTAGATAAAAATTCATACCCTGTGATTCTAATTCTTTTTGCAGTAATTCCGCAGCTGCATGATCAAGCTGTCGTTCCATTAAATAATCAGCGATATGGATAACATCGACTTCCATGCCTAAATTCAGTAAGCCTCGCGCCGCTTCTAATCCTAATAAGCCACCGCCAATTACTGCAGCACGTTTGTAATTTTTAGAAGCATCAATCATTTTTTCACAATCTTCAATATCACGGAACGCTGTCACACCTTCTTTATCTGCACCTGGCAGTGGCAACATAAACGGGTTGGAACCTGTGGCAATAATTAGATGATCATAAGCTGTTTCTTTTCCTTTATCGGTATATACCACCTGTTTTTGTTTATCAATTTTTGTTACGGTTTCCCCTGGATAAAGTAAAATTCCATTGTCTTCATACCATTGCCATTCATTTAAGGTAATATCTTTAATTTCCGTATCCCCTTGCAATACTTTCGAAAGCTGTATCCGATTGTAATTCGGGTAAGGTTCTTTACCAAAGACCGTAATATCAAATTGGTCTGGTAATAACTGAAGAATTTCTTCGATTGCACGAATACCTGCCATCCCATTACCTATTAGTACTAGTTTTTTCTTTGCCATTTGTGAATCCCCCAATTTGGAAATTTATCTTAATCCCATCGTAATGCTATTAATTTCCACCTTCCATGAATTTGTTAAATTTTCTGACATATTATTTTGTGTATCCATAATACATCTTTTCTAAAAAGGTCGTTACATTTTCTTACATATACAAAGACATGTAATAAAATCTCATGATACGCTTCGTTTATCGATAAATCGTTCGTTGTAACGCAAAACTGGGGGGAACAATCGATATGAAAAAACAGAAGCTGGTCTTGATCGGCAACGGTATGGCAGGACTAAAGACGATCGAGCACCTGCTGCAAGAGAATACTTCCTTATACGAGATGACGATATTCGGTTCTGAACCATATACAAATTACAGTCGCATCATGTTATCTTCTGTATTGCAAGGAGATATAACTTTTGATGACATTACAATACATGATTGGAAATGGTACGAGGAAAACGAAATTACGTTATATCCGAATGAAACAGTTTTAGAGATTAATAGAAAAGAACAATTTGTTTATACAGATAAGAATAGAAAAGTAAATTATGATCGCCTGATAATCGCAACCGGATCAAATCCGTTTATATTACCTCTTCCTGGTGCGAATAAAGAAGGTGTAATGGCATTTCGTACAATAGATGATTGTAAACAGATGATAGAAGCAAGCAAAAAATATAAGAAAGCTGCCGTCATTGGAGGTGGATTATTAGGACTGGAAGCTGCTCGCGGACTTCTTAACCTGGGAATGGAAGTCGATGTCATCCATTTGGCTGATCAACTGTTAAATAATCAATTGGATCAGACCGCAGGAATAATGCTGAAAAAGGAACTTGAAGTACAAGGTATGCAATTTTTGTTAGGAAAAGACACTGCAGAAATCTATGGTGATGCACGAGCAGAAGGACTGCGTTTTAAAGATGGTACGTCGATTGAGGCTGACTTAGTGATCATGGCAGTGGGTATAAAACCAAATATCTCACTCGCTAAAGAGACCGGTTTAGAAATCAACCGCGGAATAGTCGTCGATCAATATTTACAAACAAACGATGAACATATCTACGCAGTTGGGGAATGTGCGGAACACAACGGTATCGTATATGGACTGGTTAAACCGTTATATGAGCAGGCTGATATCCTGGCAAAACAGTTAACGAAAAAAGCAGGAGTATATCAAGGTTCTACTGTCTATACACAATTAAAAATTTCTGGTATTGATTTGTTCTCTGTCGGTCAAATCAAAGATACAGAACAAACGAAATCAATCTTTGGATATGACGAAATTAATGGCACCTATCAAAAAGTGTTATTTGAGCAGGATAAAGCAGTTGGTGCTGTATTATATGGGGATACTTCATTAAGTGGAAGTTTGTTGGATATCATCTGGAAACG